>JBKPPY010000001.1:0-13313 GCA_046733845.1 Actinomycetota bacterium
CCTGCTCGCCAACGAGCCGAGCTCTTCCTCTGAGATCTCCCCCAGCGCCTGCTTCACGCCGAGGTAGGGCAGGTTCAGGTCCTCCTGGTAGACGATCGTCGAGATGCGCGGGTTGATCTCGATCACGCGCTCCCCGACCAGCTGGATGTTGAAGAAGTGGTCGAGCCGGAGCTCGGCGACGATCTTCGCCGCGGTCTCCATCAGCTCGTCGCCGTCGAGCGTCTCGAAGTACATAGCGAGCCCGGCGCGCATCGCCTCGCGGGTTTTCGGATGCCCGAGGGCGATTCGTCCCTCGATCGCGATCCCGTCGATCGTCCGTTCCTCCCCGGTGGCGAGCTCCATTACCAGCAACTCGGTCGGGTCGTCGCCGAGCAGGTCGAGCAGGTCCTCGAGCCGGAGCGCTTCCGCGACGCCAGGCCGGTTCGTGAGCAGCTGCTCCCGGCGGTCGGCGGAGGCGGAGAGAACGCGGAACCCCCGGGACCCCGACGAAAAGACCGGCTTCATGCAGACGTCGACCTCCGGGTAACCGAGCTCGCCGGCGGCGGCGGCAACTGCTTCGCGGCCCGAGACGCGCCGCCACGCGGGGCCGCGGACGCCGATCCGGTCGAGCAGGGCATAGCTCTCGGCCTTGTCGTTCGAACGGTGGATGGCGTCCGGAGAGGCGACGAGCACCGCGATCCCCTCGAACCGGTCCCTCGCTTCCGCTAGACCGAGCAAATCGAACGAGGACTGCGGCAGGACCGCGTCGACGTTTTCCTCGCCGCAGATCGCCAACATGGCATCGGCGAAGCCGGGATCGGATCCCGCGGGTACGCGATGGAAGGCATCGGCGAGGTGACGGCCGATTGCGAGCTCGCCCATGTCCGTCCCGACGATGCGCACCGCGCGCTCGCCGTTCTCCCGGAGCGCGCGCAGCAACGCAGCCGTCCCAGGCGCGCCGCAGGCGGACACGAGCACCGTGATCGGCTTCACAGGTCGATCCTGTCGGCGGCGAGCTGCTCGAGGCGGTGCTGCCGCTCGACGTCGAGCATCGCCAGCATCGTCTCGCCCATCGTCTCCCCGGGATACACCCAGATCTCCGGGTGCGTGAGCAGCTGGAGCCGCTCGAACGAGGCCGCGGCCAGCTCTTCGTGGGGACAGCCCTGACGCCAGTGCTGGTTTGAGTCGGAGCGGTACACGTCGGCCCAGGGTGCCTCCATCACGTTGACGAAGCCGTCGACCGGCTCCCGCATGTAGTCGGGGTCGGGGTTGTGCCAGGCGAGGACGGGGTCGAAGCGTTCGTCCTGGTCGACGTGCGGCCAGACGGCATGCAGACCCACGCGGTGCCCTAACCGGCGAAGATGCTCGATCGCATCTTCGCCGGAGGGGGAGCGCAGGTTGTAGAACTCGCTTCGGGTCATCAGGAAGTAGGTCGCCGTGGCACCCGCTTCTGATTCGAGCTCGGCCATCGTCAGCGCCGCGTCGAGTGAGAGGTCGACGTCGTGCCGCAGGATCACCGTCCCCGCCTCGGGCGGCTGGTCGAAGAACGCGAACCGGTAGCCGCCGGCCTGCGCCGCCTCCAGCAGGTCGCGGTAGTGGTCGAGGTCGAAGCGGCAGCTCACTCCGTCTCCACGTAGAGCATTCGCGCGGCCGACTCTGCGAGCTCCAGCGCCTGCACGTTCGTGTCGCCGGTCGCGATCACGTACCCGCGGCGGTCGCCGTCGAGGCGCACCGGCCGGATAACCTCGCCGACCTGCAGGAACACGTCGGCCTGGACGACGCCCGGCGCTGCGAGGACGCGCTCGAGGCTGCCGAGCTTGCGCACCGTGCCGACCGGGAGTGGGCCGGGATGCGCGGTGAGGAATCGGATCGCTGTCGGTCTCGAGATCCTCGGGACGACCAGCTCGTCAGGCGCGTCCTCACCGAGCGCCTGCCGCAGCGCGATCTCGACCAGGTCGACGCCGAGGGCATGAAACGCCAGGTCGGCCATCTGCCCACCGGGGATGCGCGCCGCGACCTCGACGACGAGTGCCTTGCCGTCCTCGTCCACGATCAGCTGGGGGAACGCAATGCCGTCGCGCAGGCCGAGGGTACGCACCGCCCTGAGGGCGACTCGCTCTGCCTCCTCCAACGCGTCGCCGAACAGCCGCGACGGGTACGAGTGGATCCAGCCAACCCCGAACCCGTCGCCGTGGGGACGCAAGCGGTCGGAGAGCAGCAGCGGGAACGGCTCCCCGTCCCGCGCCACGACGAGCCCGTTCAGCTCCAGCCCGTCCGTGAACTCCTCGAGGATCGTCTCCCCGGTCGGCGACTCGGCCAGCGCCGCATGAAAGTGCCGCTCGAGGTCGCCGAACGACCGCAGCAGGAACAGCCCGCGCTGTCCGCCCGAGTCGGCGGGCTTCAGCACGGCGGGGAAGCCGACCGTCTCGGCGGCCGCGGCCGCCTCCCGCCAGGCCCGGATCGCAGCGAACTGCGGCTGTGGCACTCCGCCCTCCGCCAGCCGGCGCCGCATCGCAACCTTGTGGGTCATCAGGTGCGCGGTCTGGCGGCCGATCCCGGGGAGGCCGACCTCCTCGGCGACCGCAGCGACGATGGGAACAGCCCGATCGGCGGACACAGTGAGCACGCCGTCGATCTCATGGCGCCGCGCGACGTCCACGACGGCATCGACGTGGACGAAGTCGACCACCTCGGCCGCGTCCGCTTCGGCGAGCCCAGGCGCGTCCGGATTCCGGTCGACCGCGACGACGCGAAGGCCGAGTTCTCGCGCGCGGAGGATCGCCCGCCGCTGGTGGCGCCCCGCGCCGACGAACAGAACGGTCTTCACTCGCGCGCGATGCTACTTCTCGAAGAGGAATGCCAGGCGCTTCCAGCGGCCGATCTCGCAGCCGTTCTTGCGCGAGAAGCGCGCCCAGATGCGGCGTCCGCGGAACATGCCGGTGACCAGCGCCTCCTGCTTGCCGCCGTAGATCTGCGTGCAGACCGTCGCGGGCGGGACCGGGGCGAACGGATTGCCGGTGAGCGCGCCGAGCTTCGAGCAGGGCGCCGTCTGCGACGGGCATTGGAGCGTCGAGATCCGAGCTGGACCGCCTCGTCCCTGCGGCCAGACGGTCACCCGCAGGTTCGTCGCAGGTGACCCGGAGAGTGCCAAGGCGACTGCTGCTATCAGCACGGCCTCACACTAGACTCGACGCCGGAATGGCGTTCAAAGGCAAACGGATCCTGATCACCGGCGGGGCGGGGTTCATCGGCACGACCCTCGCCAGGCGGCTCGTCGCCGACAACGAGATCGTCGCCTTCGACAACCTGCATCGCGACGCTCTCGGCGGTACCGAGCTGGCCGAGCATCCGAACTTCTCCTTCCTGCAGGGCGACGTGCTCGACGCGGACGCCGTCGCCGAGGCCGCCCGCGGTGCGACGCACATCGTCCACGCAGCCGCGATCGCCGGTGTCGACACCGTTCTGGAAAGCCCGGTGCGGACGATGCGGGTGAACCTGATCGGCACCTACAACGTGCTCGAGGCGGCCGTGGCGACGAAGGAGACGGTAGAGCGCCTGATCGAGTTCTCGACCAGCGAGGTGTTCGGCACGTACGCCTTCCGCGTCGCCGAGACGAGCGCGACCACGCAGGGGTCGGTCGGCGAGGCTCGCTGGACGTACGCGGTGTCCAAGCTCGCCGGCGAGCACATGACCCACGCCTACCACCAGGAGTTCGGCCTGCCGACCGTCTCGGTGCGACCGTTCAACGTCTATGGGCCCGGCCAGATCGGCGGCGGGGCGATCAGGGCGTTCATCGAGGCGGCGCTCGCCGGGCACGACCTGACGATCCACGGCGACGGCTCCCAGATCCGGGCCTGGTGCTACGTGGACGACATGGTCGAGGGCCTTCTGCTCGCGCTGGAGCATCCCAACGCCGTCGGCGAGAGCTTCAACATCGGGAATGCCCGCTCGGCGGTGACGATCTTCGATCTCGCCCGCCGGATCAAGACGATCACGGGCTGCCCGGGCGAGCTCGTGTTCCAGCCGCTCCACTACCTCGACGTCGAGCTGCGGGTTCCGAACGTGGACAAGGCGCGTGCCCTGCTCGGCTTCGAGGCGAAGGTCGAGCTGGACGAGGGGCTCGAGCGGACGATCGCGTGGTATCGGGCGAAGACCCCGTCATCCGTCTAGCCCGTCCTGACACGGGGGCGGAGGAGGCCGCTGCGGTCGCCGAGGTGCTCGAGAGCGGGATGCTGACCATGGGCGAGAAGGTAGCCGAGCTCGAGGTGGAGCTCGCGCGGGCCTGCGAGGTCGAGCACGCCGTCGCGGTCTCGTCCGGGACGGCGGCGATCCACCTCGCGGTGCTCGCGCTCGGGATCGGGCCCGGAGACGAGGTGGTCGTCCCCGCCTACACGTTCCCGGCAACGGCGAACGTGGTCGCGCTCGCTGGAGCGAAGCCCGTGCTCGTCGACGTCGATCCCGAGACGTTCAACCTCGATCCGGCGCAGGTCGAGGCGACGCGGCGCACGAAGGCGATCATGCCCGTGCATCTCTTCGGCCGGCCCGCGCGACTCGAAGAGCTGCCCCACGTGACCCTGATCGAGGATGCTGCCGGCGCGCTCGGAGCGCGACGGCGAGGACGCGCGTGCGGTGGTCTCGGGGCCGCCGGCTGCCTCTCGTTCCACCCGCGCAAGATCGTCACCACCGGCGAGGGCGGCGCAGTGACCACGGACGACGCGGACCTCGCGGAGCGCGTCCGCTCGCTCCGGCACCACGGCTGGAGCCCCTCGAACGCCTACGACGACATGCCGGCAGGAGCGTTCAACTACCGGCTCTCCGACATCCTCTGCGCGGTCGGGATCCCGCAGGTGCAGCGGCTCGAGGAGCTGCTGGCCGCGCGCGAGCGGATCGCCGCGGGCTACTCGGAACGCCTGCGCGACCTCCCGGTGCAGCTCCCGGCTGCGGACGACGGCGACCGTCACGGCTGGCAGGCCTACGTGATCCAGCTGGACCGTCGGGACGAGGTGATGGCAGCGCTCCGGGCGCAGGGGATCCAGTGCCAGATCGGCACCTACGCGCTCCACCGCCTCAGCGCGTACCGCGACCAGGGGAGCTTCCCCGGCGCGGACGCCTGCTTCGAGCGGGCGCTGGCGCTGCCCTTCCACACACGTCTCACCGACCGCGAGCTGGACCGCGTCGCGGAGGCGCTTGACATAGTTGTGAGTGAGTGATAACTTCCTTCGCGTGAACGAGGTGGCGACAGTCCGCAAAAGCGCCGAGGAACGCCGCGAGGACGTTCTCGAGGCGGCGCGCGAGGTGTTCGCGCAGCACGGTCTGTCGGGCGCCTCCACCGACGAGATCGCCCGTAGGGCCGGCATCTCGCAGCCCTACCTCTTCCGGCTTTTCCGCACGAAGAAGGAGCTCTTCATCGCCGCGATCGAGCGCTGCTTCGCCGAGACGCTGGAGACCTTCCAACAGGCGGCAGAGGGGAAGACCGGCGAAGAGGCGCTCGAGGCGATGGGCAGGGCGTACGGCGAGCTGATCCGGTCGAACCCCAATCGTCTGCGGGCGCAAATGCAGACCTACGCGGCCTGCGACGATTCCGACGTCTGCGAGGTCGCGCGGCGCGGGTTCGGCACGCTCGTCGACTTCGTCGAACAGGCTTCCGGTGTTCCGACCGAGCGTGTCGCCGACTTCTTCGCGCGGGGAATGCTGATCAACGTGATCGCGTCGATGAGGCTGCTCGATTCCAAAGACACTTGGGCGCGGCGTCTCATCGAGTCGTACCTCCGGTGGCAGGACTGAAGCTGTGTTTTTTTGGTCGTCAAAGTGAGTAAGCAATCACTACTCAAAGGGGGAGCACGATGAGGGGAGGAACTCCGAGGAGCCGGATGCTGTGGACGTTCGCGGCCACGTCGCTCGCGCTCGTCATGGTCACGCTCGACAACCTGGTGGTGACGACGGCGCTGCCGGTTATTCGCAAGGACCTGCACGCGAGCATCGAGGGACTCGAGTGGACGGTCAACGCCTACACGCTCACCTTCGCCGTTCTGCTGCTGACCGGGGCCGCGCTCGGCGACCGCTTCGGCCGGCGGCGGATGTTCGCGATCGGACTTGGGATCTTCACGCTGGCGTCCGCCGCGGCGGCGCTCGCTCCCTCGATGGGCGTGCTGGTCGCGGCCCGCGCCGTGCAGGGCGCCGGGGGAGCGATCGTGATGCCCTTGACCCTGACCATCCTCTCGGCGGCGGTCCCGGCCGAGAAGCGCGGTGTCGCACTCGGCGCGTGGGGCGGAATCGGCGGCCTCGCCGTCGCGCTCGGCCCGCTCGTCGGCGGCGCCGTCGTATCCGGCTTGTCCTGGCAGTGGATCTTCTGGATCAACGTGCCGGTTGGCATCGTGCTGATCCCGCTGGCGCTCCGGCGGCTCGACGAGACCCACGGGCCCTCGAACAAGCTCGACCTGCCCGGAGTCGGTCTCGCCAGCGCGGGCCTGCTCGGAATCGTCTGGGGTCTCGTCCGCGGGAACGGCCAGGGCTGGACCAGCCCTGAGATCGTGCTCTCGCTCGCGGGCGGCGCGATCGTTCTGGCCGCGTTCGTCCTGTGGGAGCTGCGCACCGATTCGCCGATGCTGCCGATGCGCTTCTTCCGCAACCGCACGTTCGCGATGACGAACCTCGCCTCGCTGCTGATGTTCTTCGGGATGTTCGGCTCGATCTTCCTGCTCGCCCAGTTCTTCCAGACCGTGCAGGGATACTCGCCGTTCGGCTCGGGCCTGCGGATCCTGCCGTGGACGGCGATGCCGATCTTCGTCGCCCCGATCGCGGGGGCGCTCTCCGACCGGATCGGCGGCGGGCGGATCATCGCCACCGGCCTCGCGCTCCAGGCGGTCGGGCTCGGCTGGATCGCAGCGGTGTCGACCCCCACGACGCCGTACGCCGACCTGATCGCCCCGTTCGTGCTCTCCGGCGTCGGGATGGCGTTGTTCTTCGCTCCGGTTGCGAACGTGGTTCTCTCCTCGGTGCGGCCCGAGGAGGAGGGCCAGGCGTCGGGTGCCAACAATGCGATCCGGGAGCTCGGCGGCGTGTTCGGCGTCGCCGTGCTGGCCTCGGTCTTCTCCCACTACGGCGGCTACGGCACCGGCCAGTCGTTCGTCGACGGGCTGACGCCGGCGATCTGGGTCGGCGCGGTCGTCGTCGGAATCGCGGCGCTCGCGGCGCTGCTCATTCCTCGCCGCCGGCGCCCTGCCGAGGTCGAGGTGCTCCGGCCGGCGCTGGAGGAAGCCGCCTGAGAACGGTCTCTCGAGGGGCAGACCGCTCCACGGTCTGTCCCTCACGGCCTTCGAGCGGTACGCTCCGCCCGCATGGCCAGGCCTGTTCCGGTCGATTCCTCGGCTCCGCGGCCGGAGGTCTCGGTCGTCGTGACCGTCTTCGACGAGGCGGGCTCGCTCGAGGAGCTCTACCGGCGCACGACTGCTGCGCTCGAGGGCCGCGACTACGAGCTGATCTTCGTGGACGACGGCTCGAACGACGGTTCATTTGCGCTCGTCGAGCGGTTCCACGCAGCCGACGCACGCGTCCGCGGCGTGAAGCTGAAGCGCAACTTCGGCCAGCACCCGGCGATGCACGCGGGGCTATCCCGGGCGCGCGGGGAGATCGTGGTGACGATGGACAGCGACCTCCAGAACCTGCCCGAGGACTTGCCGAAGCTGATCGAGGCGGTCGAATCGGGCTACGACGTGGCCAGCGGGCGGCGTGCCGCCCGCCGCGACTCCTGGGGACGGACGCTGCCGTCCCGGCTGATCAACGGGATGTTGCGCCGGTTCACCCGGGTCGACATCTCCGACTTCGGTTGCGCCTTCAACGCGTACCGGCTGGAGGCGGTCGAGCCCGTTCTCGGTGCGATCGGCAAGCAGAAGTTCACGAAGGCGCTCGTGCTCTCGACGGGCGCGAGCGTGGTCGAGGTCGACGTCGGTCATGCCGCCCGCGCCGACTCGTCGCGGTACTCGCCGCTCCGGCTCGTCCGCACCGCACTGAGTGTCCTCGCCGGCTTCTGGCCGCAGCCGATCCAGTGGATCGGCCTCGCGCTCGGGGTCATTTGCACGCTATTTGCGCTCGGGCTCGGTTGCTACGGGATCGCGTACTGGATCGACCACTCGAACTTCCCCGGCCCACTCTTCGGCGGCGTGGCGGTCCTGTTCGTCCTCGGCGTCCAGGGCTTCATCCTCGCCCTGGTCGGCGAGTACCTCGGCCGGATCCAGCGCGACGTCTCCGGCCGGCCGCTCTATACGATCGACCGGGAACTGTGAAGCGCGTACTCGTCACCGGTGGAGCCGGGTTCATCTCCTCCAGCTTCGTGCGCCACCTGCTGGAGGCGACGCCCTACGGGGTCGTCTCCGTCGACGCCCTCACGTACGCGGGCAACCTGGAGAACCTCGCCGACGTGATGGCACATCCGCGGCTCTCGTTCGTCCACGGGGATATCCGCGACCGCGAGCTCGTGCGCGACGTGGTCGCCGAGGTCGACGTCATCGTCAACGCCGCGGCCGAGTCGCACGTCGAGAAGTCGATCGAGGAGGGAGCGTCCGAGTTCGTTACCACGAACGTCGAAGGGACGCAGATCCTCCTCGATGCCGTGCGCGAGACTCCGGTCGAGCGCTTCATCCTGATCTCGTCCAGCGAGGTGTACGGCACCGCCGAGTACGCGCCGATGGACGAGGAGCATCCGCTGAATCCCCGCAGCCCCTATGCGGCGACCAAGGCCGGTGCCGACCGGCTCGCCTACAGCTACTTCGTCACCTACGGCCTGCCCGTGGTGATCGTGCGGCCGTTCAACAACTACGGACCGCGCCAGCACCCCGAGAAGGTGATCCCTCGGTTCATCACGCAGGCGCTCTCCGATGAGCCGCTGACGATCCACGGCGACGGGCAAGCCAGCCGTGACTGGTTGTTCGTCGTGGACGACGCGGAGGCGATCGAGGCGATCATCGACACCGACGTCGACTCGATTGCCGGCGAGGTCGTGAACGTGGCGACGGGGGTCGACATCTCCGTCTCGCGGATCGCCGACATCGTCCTGGAGACCCTCGGCAAGCCGGACTCGCTGAAGGTGCACGTGGCCGAGCGGTTGGGGCAAGTCGACCGCCACATCGGCTCCACCGACAAGGCGGAGCGGCTGCTCGGCTGGCGCGCCCGGACGTCCTTCGAGGACGGCCTCGAGCGCACCGTCGAGTGGTATCGCGAGAATGACGGTTGGTGGCGCGGAATCCGGAACCGTCAAAGCGTCTTCTCGTCCTAGGCGCCGGGGCCGGCCAGCTCGGCCTGCTCGAGGCCGCCCGGCAGCGGAACCTGTTTGTTGTCGCGGTCGATCGCAATCCCGCGGCGTCCGGGTTCCGTTTCGCCGACCGGCGGGCGATCATCTCCGTCGAGGACGAGCCCCAGATCGACCGGCTGGCCACGGCAGAGCGCGTCGACGGCATCGTCGCCCCTGGGATCGACTGGCCGGTCGCGATCGCCGCGCGGATTGCGGACCGGCTCGCCCTGCCGCACCCGATCGACCCTGCGACCGCCGTCCTCGCAACCTCGAAGCTCCGCCAGCGCGAGCGATTCGCAGAGGCGGGCGTCCTCCACCCGCGCCACGTCGTCTGCGGCACGCTCGAGGAGGCGCGCGAGGCCGCGGCCGGCTTCGGCTTTCCGTGCGTGGTCAAGGCGCCGGACCGCCAGGGCCAAAAGGGGCTCGTGCTCGTGCGCCGTCGCCGGCAGCTGCGAGATGCGTTCGAGCTCGCGCTCGAAGAGTCGCGGTCGAACGTCGTGCTCGTCGAGGAGCTCGTCCCGGGGCGGGAGGTGACCGTCAACGCGTTCTCCGTCGACGGACGGTTCACGCCCCTGACCGTCACCGACCGGCTTGTCGCCGAACCGCCGGCGTTCGGTGTGGCGCTTGCCCACGTCTGGCCCAGCTCGCTGGAACCGGTCGAGGTCGGCGCCGCGGTCGAGGCGGCCCGAGCGGCGGCGGCCGCGCTCGGCATCCGCGAAGGACCGTCGTACACGCAGGTGGTGGTGGGGGAGCGCGGCGCCCACGTCGTCGAGCTCGCGGCCCGCGTGGGCGGCGGGCACGACGCAGAGCTGTGCGATGCGGTGCTCGGCGTCGACCTGAACGGTCTTGCGCTGGCGGCGGCGTTGGGCGAGGCGGTGGACGACGAGCAGCTGCGCCCCGTGCAGCAGGCCGGCGGCGGCTGTACGCACTTCCTCGTCCCCGATCCTGGCGCGCTCGTCGAGGTCCAGGGGCTGGGGGAGGCCCAAGCCGCCGACGGTGTCGTCTGGGTGCGCATCTACCCCGAGCCCGGAGCCGTTCTCGGGCCGCTCAGGCGGGGGTCGGACCGTGTCGGGGCCGTGCTCGCGACCGGCGCGACCCGCGAGGAGGCGGTCGCGCGCGCTGGCCGCGCCGCCGACTGCGTACGCTTCGTCGTTGCCGATGTCCCCGCAAAAGCTGTCGTCTGATTCGAGATCCCTTCAGGGCGAAGCACGGGTCGCCCGGCCGCGCTGGGCGGCGCGATGCGTCGTCCTCAGTCGCGCCAATAGCGCTACGGCTATTGGCGCTCCCTGCGTCCTAGCCTCGCACTCGCCCATCGCACCCGGGCAACGCGCGGTCGCCCCGAAGTGACCTCCAGCGTCAAGCGCGAGACCTTCCTCGGGTTCCAGCCGCCCGCCGTCGGCGACGAGGAAATTGCTGCGGTCGCCGAGGCGATCCGCTCGGGCTGGCTGACGACCGGGCCCAAGGCGGCGGAGCTCGAGCAGCGTTTCGCCGAGTACGTCGGCGCGAAGCACGCTCTCGCGGTCTCCTCCGGAACTGCGGCGATGCACCTCACCCTGGTCGCGCTCGGCGTGGGGCCGGGCGACGAGGTGATCACGACCACGATCACCTGGCCGGCGACGGCAAACGTGATCGTCCACACCGGTGCCACCCCCGTGTTCGCGGATGTCCGCGACACGGATCTGAACCTCGACCCCGCCCGCGCAGCCGAGCTGGTCACGCCCAGGACGAAGGCGATCATGCCGGTGCACCTGTACGGGCAGCCGGCCGACCTCGACCCGATCCGGGCGCTCGGACTGCCGGTCGTCGAGGACGCCGCGCACGCGGCGGAGAGCCAATATCGGGGACGGAAGATCGGTTCCATCTCCGAGGCGACCTGCTTCTCGCTGTACGCGACGAAGTCGATCGCCGCCGGTGAAGGGGGGATCGTGAGCACCGACGACGACGGGCTGGCCGATGCGATCCGCGCGTTGACGATCATGCGCCGCGGCCACGGCTCGATCTACGACATCGCGGTGCCCGGCTACAAGGCGAATCTCTCGGACGTCCTCGCCGCGATCGCCCTCTGCCAGCTCGACAAGGTCGAGCGCCACCGCTCGCTGCGCATGCGGCAGGTCGAGCTCTACGACGCCGCCGTCTCCGATCTCGAGGGGATCGAGCCGGTCGGCCGCGACCCACGAGACCTGCACGCGCACCACCTGTATCCCGTGCGCGTCGACGCCGAGCTCGCCGGCGGAACGCGCGACGAGTACCGGACCGCGCTGGCCGACGAGAACATCGGCACCAGCGTTCATTTCCTGCCCGTGCACCGGCTCACCGCGTACCGCGAGCGGTTCCCCGGGCAACCGCCGTTGCCGGTCGCCGAGCGGGCCGGGGACGAGCTGCTCTCCCTGCCGCTCTCGCCGGCGCACTCCGAGCGGGACATCGAGGACGCGATCGACGCGCTCCGCCGCGTCCACGCCTCGTTCAAGGGATGAAACGCCGCTCGATCCGGGTCAGTGCGACGCTCGTCGTCACCGGCCTCTGCACCGCTTACATCGTCTGGAAGATCGACATCGGCAAGACGATCGACGTCCTCCGCGACGCGCAGCTCGAGTACTTCTTCGCGGCGATCGCGATCATGGTCGTCACCGTCTGGCCGATGGCGTGGCGCTGGCAGAAGCTCCTCGATGCACGCGGGATCCACGACCGGCTGCGCTGGCTGCTCCGTGCCTACTTCACCGCCTACACCGCGGGGCAGGTGCTCCCCACGTCCGTGGGAGGCGACGGGATGCGGATCTTCGAGACGTCCCGGCGCCATCCGGGCTTCGGCGGCCCGATCGCCGGGTCGGTGCTGCTCGAGCGCGCCCTCGGCGGCGCGGCAACCCTGACGCTTGCGGCGATCGGGTTCGTGCTCGCCATCGGGCACTACGACGTCGGGGCTTACCTCTGGGTCGAGCTCGGCTTCGTCGTCGCCACGTTCGTGCTCGCAGTCGTCCTGTTCTCGCGGCGGGCGCGACGCCCTTTGGGCTGGTCGATGCCGCTGCTGCGCAAGCTGCGGATCGAGAAGCCGACGCGGGCGGTGTACGAGGGCATCCACGGCTATCGCAACCACCCGTGGCTCCTCGCCGGAGTCGCGGTGCTCACCCTGGGGATCCAGGCAGTGCGCGTCCTCGCGATCTGGCTGACCGGCAAGGCGGTCGGCGTCGACCTCTCCCCGCGGGCGTACTACGTGATGGGGCCGCTCCTCTTCCTCGTGATGCTCGTGCCGTTCACGATCAACGGCCTCGCCGTGCGTGAGGCGTTCTTCGTCAGCTTCCTCGGCCAGCTCGGCGTGAGCGCCGACGCTGCGTTCGCGACCGGCTTCCTCTTCTTCGTGGTCACGATCGCGCTGTCGTTGCCGGGAGCGGTGATCCTCGGGTGGGAAGGGCTGCGCGGGACCCGCGACGCGCGGCCGCGGCTCGAACGCAGTGGCTGACATCACAGCCGTGACGGTGACCCTGAACGGGCTGCCGTGGATCGAGCGCTGCCTCGAGAGCCTCAACGGGCTCGACTCGATCGTCGTCGACCACGGCTCGACCGACGGCACCCTCGACCTCGTCCGAGGTCGCTTCCCCGACGTCAGGGTGATCGAGCAGGAGAACACCGGCTACGGCGCCGGTCTGAACGCTGGTTTCCGGGCCTCGTCACCGCGCTACTGGCTTGTGATCAACTCCGACGCCTGGGTGGTCGACGACGCGGTCGACCGGCTCGTCGCGTTCGCGGATGCGCATCCGGACGCGGCTGTCGTCGCCCCCAGGCTCCGGAACCCCGACGGGACGCTGCAGCGGTCGGTTCGAGGCTTCCCGACGCTCTGGCGGCTCTCTACCGAGTACTTCTTCCTGCGCAAGCTCGCGCCGCGGTCGCACGTCCTGAACGCGTTCTACGCGGGCGACTTCGACCACGAGTCGGCGCGGCGGGTCGATTGGGTGATGGGCTCCTGCTTCCTGGTGCGCCGCGCAGCAACCGATGCGGTCGGCCTCTTCGACGAGGACTTCTTCCTGTTCAGCGAGGAGACGGACTGGTTCTACCG
>JBKPPY010000002.1:0-14318 GCA_046733845.1 Actinomycetota bacterium
GATCTTCCTCGTCAACGTCCCGATCGGCGCGCTCGTGTACGTGCTCACGCTCAGGCTCCTGCCGCCCTCTCAGGCGGCGGCCACGCGCGGGAGGATCGACCTCGCCGGCGCGGTGACCGTCACCGGGGCGCTGATGCTCGCGGTCTATGCGATCGTCAACGGCAACAAGAACGGCTGGCTGTCGGCGGAGACGCTTGGACTGCTGGCCGCTGCCGTGGTGCTGCTGGTGGCCTTCGTCCTGGTCGAGAGCCGCGTTCGCGAGCCGCTGATCCCGCTCGCGGTCTTGAAGCTGCGCAACATCTGGGCGTCGAACGTGGTCGGGACGCTCTGGGCGGCGTCGATGTTCGCGTGGTTCTTCCTCTCGGCCCTGTACATGCAGTCGGTCCTCGGGTACGAACCCCTCGAGGTCGGCCTGGCCTTCCTGCCCGCCTGCGTGATCATGGGCCTGTTCTCCGTGGGACTCTCGGCCAAGCTGGTCATGCGCTTCGGGATCAAGCCGCCGCTCGTCACCGGCCTCGCGTTCGCGGCCGCGGGGTTGATCCTGCTCGCGCGTGCGCCCGTCGACGGCAACTTCGTCACCGACCTCCTGCCGTGCATGGTTCTGCTCGGGATCGGCGCCGGGATGGCGTTCAACCCGGTCCTGCTCGCGGCGATGAGCGACGTGACGCCGGAGCAGTCCGGGCTTGCGTCCGGAATCGTCAACACCGCATTCATGATGGGCGGTGCCCTCGGGCTTGCGGTGCTCGCCAGCCTCGCCGACTGGCGCACCGGTGACCTGCGCGACTCCGGCTCGACCGAGCTCGCCGCTCTGACCGGCGGCTACCACCTGGCGTTCATCGTCGGAACGGCGTTCGCGGTCTCCGCGGCGGTACTCGCCGGTTTCCTGCTCCGGCCGGGGATCGCAGCGGAGCAGGCGCCGGCGCACGGCGAGATGGCCGCAGAGCGCGGGTAGCCAAACCGGCCGCTCGAGCCGCTCGTAGGCACTCCTGATGGAAGGAGGTGGCATGCGACACATCACACTCCTGACGATCGCGCTGATCCTGCTCGCGTCGCTCGTCCTCGCCGGCTGCGGCGGCGGCAACTACTAAGCGCCTAGATCAAAACGGAGGCAGCCTCCGTTTTTGCTAGCTTGACGGAGTGAGCAACCTTCGTCGTGACGCGGCCAGGAACCGCGCCAAGCTGCTTGCGGCCGGCCGCGAGGTCTTCGCGGAACACGGCCCGGACGCCTCGCTCGAGGAGGTCGCCCGGCGCGCAGGCGTGGGGATCGGAACGCTCTACCGTCACTTTCCCTCGCGTGAGGCGCTCGCCGAAGAGATCTTCGCCGAGCACATCGGCAAGGTCGTCGCTGCCGCCGAGGCTGCGGCGGCGGCCGAGGACGCCTGGGCCGGTCTCGTCGCCTTCCTCGAGCACGTGCTCGACCTCCAGGCGCGGAACCAGCCGCTCCGCAGCCTGTTCCTCCGCCACGGCGGAGGCGACCGCGCCGCCGAGCGCCGGCGGATCGTGCTCCCCTTGCTCGAGCAGGTGGTCGAGCGCGGGCGGGACCAGGGCGTCGTCCGGGACGACCTCGAAGTCGGAGACCTCATGCTCGCGCTCTGGTCGTTCGCGCCGCTGCACGAGGCTACCGCCGGGGTCGCGCCCAACGTCTGGCGCCGGCATCTGCGCATCCTGCTCGACGGGATGCGGCCCGCCGCCGCAACCCCGCAGGAGGTCCCGCCGCTTGCCGGTCGCCGTCTCGAGAAGGCGATCGACACGCTCCGAGAGCGCTACCACCGGCGCAGAGCGGCCGCAGCGTGAGTCCGCAACCGCCGCGCATTCGGGTCGTCTTCGGCGCGCTCGTCCTCGTTCTCCTGCTTGCGTCGCTCGACCAGACGATCGTCTCGACGGCGCTGCCGACGATCGTCGGTGACCTCGGCGGGATCGAGCACCTCTCCTGGGTCGTGACCGCGTACCTGCTGACGTCGACCGTTTCCGGGCCGCTCTACGGCAAGCTCGGCGACCTCTACGGGCGCAAGCTCGTCCTCCAGGCGGCGATCGTGATCTTCCTGGTCGGCTCGGCGCTTTGCGGTCTGAGCCAGAACATGGGCGAGCTGATCGCCTTCCGGGCGCTGCAGGGGATCGGCGCCGGCGGCCTGATCATCACGACGATCGCGATCATCGGCGATGTCGTGCCGCCGCGCGAGCGTGGCCGCTACCAGGGCTTGTTCGGGGCCGTCTTCGGCGTCGCGACCGTGATCGGCCCGCTGCTCGGCGGCTTCTTCGTCGACCACCTGTCGTGGCGGTGGATCTTCTACGTGAACCTGCCGATCGGTGCTGTCGCGCTCGTCGTGATCGGGGCGGTCTTCCACGCGCCGGTCGAGCGGGTGCGGCACAAGATCGACTGGCTCGGTGCGTCCCTGCTCACCGGCGGGCTCTCGGCGCTGATCCTCCTGATCAGCCTCGGCGGGACGACCTATGCGTGGGGCTCGACCGAGATCGTCTTGCTTGCGGTGATCGCCGCGCTGCTGCTCCCGCTGTTCGTGCTCGCCGAGTCGCGGGCGGCGGAGCCGATCATGCCCCTCTCGCTGTTCCGCAACCGCGTCTTCGTCGCCTCGAGCGCGATCGGCTTTGCGGTCGGCCTCGCGCTGTTCGGCGCGATCGTCTACATGCCCGTGTTCCTGCAGATCGTGAAGAGCGAGAGTCCGACCGGCTCCGGCCTCCAGCTGACGCCGATGATGCTCGGCGTCCTCGCCGCCTCGATCACGAGCGGGCAGCTGATCTCGCGGCGCGGCCGGTACAAGGTGTTCCCGATCGTCGGCACGCTCGTCATGACGTTCGGGCTCCTGCTGCTGTCGCGGCTTGGAGTCGGCAGCTCGGTCTGGACGGCGTCCGTCTACATGCTCGTCGTCGGGTTGGGGATCGGAATGGTGATGCAGGTGCTCGTGCTCGCGGTCCAGAACTCGGTCGACCACAAGCTGATGGGCGTCGCCACGTCCGGCGCGATGCTCTTCCGCCAGATCGGCGGGTCGATCGGCGTCGCCCTCTTCGGCGCGATCTTCGCCAACCGCCTGGCCGCGAACCTCGCCGAGCGGCTCCCAGGCGTCCGGCTGCCGAGCACGGGGAACCCGGAGCTCGTGCGGCAGCTTCCGCCGGCGATCCACGACACGTACGTGTCCGCCTTCGCCGCCGCGCTCGAGCCCGTGTTCATCGTCGGCGCCGCGGTCGGCGTTGCCGCCTTCCTCCTCACGTGGCTGCTGCGCGAGATGCCGCTCCGGCATTCGACCGGTGTGGGAGAGCAGGCCGGCGAAGCTTTGGGTCTAGAGGAAGCCGCCTAACCCGCCGGCAGGGCAAGCCAGACGTCGGCGCCGCCGTGCTCGCGGTTGGCCGCGTACGTCTGGCCCCCATGGGCATCGGCGATCGTCCGGACGATCGCGAGGCCGAGGCCTGCGCCCCCGCCGGCCCGCGCCGCGTCCGGCCGCGAGAAACGCTCGAAGGCCGCGTCGAGGAACTCCGGCGGGAAGCCTGAGCCCTCGTCGGCGACGTGGAGCTCGACAACGCCGTCGACCTGCTGCGCCTCGAGTCGTACACGCCCGCGGCCGTACCGCAGCGAGTTGTCGACCAGATTCCCGAGCGCCTGCTCGAGCCTGAGTCGATCGCCGCGCACCGTGACCCCGCCGCCGGCGATGGCCTGCACCGACCTGCCTGCCTCCTCGGCACGCCACTCGAACCGGCGGGCAACCGAGGCGAGCAGCTCAGACGCCTGGAGCGGCTCGAGCCGGAGCGACAGCTTGCCCCGATCGGAGCTGGCGATCAGCAGGAGGTCGTCCGCGAGCTGGGTGAGCCGGTCGACCTCCTCAGCGGAGCGCCGCACGCCGTCGCGCAGCTCGTCGTCCAGTTCGCCGTGACGGAGCGCCAGCTCGAGCTCGGTGCGCAGGAGCGCGAGCGGCGTACGGAGCTCGTGACCGGCGTCGGCAATGAAGTCCCGCTCGCGGGCGAGCGCCGCTTCGAGACGTCCGAGCATGTCGTTCAGCGTTTCGCCGAGCCGCTGCACCTCGTCTCGGGTCTCCGGCACCGGCAGCCGCTCCCCGGGCGTCTCCGCCGAGATCTCCTCCGCCCGTCGCCGCATCCACTCGACCGGGCGCAGCGCCGCGCCGGCGAGCAGGTATCCCGCCAGCGTGGCAAGGATCAGGGCGATCGGGGCGGCGATCAGAAGCTCGTCCCGGAAGCTCGAGAGCGTCTCGGCGTTGTTCTCGCGCGTCGCCCCGACGACCAGCACGAGGCGGCGACGGCCGCGCTCCACCGTTGTCGCGAGCAGCCGTGAGGGCTCGTCGAGACCCGGGGTGCTCGGCCAGTTCGCAAAGGTCGTCCCTCGGCGGGCCGCCGCGAGCTCGTCCGGAGTGAGGAGCGAAGCGGACCCCAGTGGAGGTGTGGCCTGGAGGACGTGTCCCCGAAGATCGAGGAGCTGTGCGTAGCTCTCGCCGCTCTCGATCAGATGGCCCGCTTCGGCGACGTCGATCGACGAGCGCGGATCGCGGACCAACGCCGCCAGATCCTGCGCGTGCAACCGGAGGTCGCGGTCGAGAGCCAGCTTCAAGTGCGACTCCAGCCGCACGTAGAGGAACCAGCTTGTCGCCGCGAGCACGACGGTCATCGCGAGCGCGAACGCCGCAGCGACTCGGAGCCTGATCGGCGTCCGTTTCATCCGCCGTCGGCGCGCAGCCTGTACCCGGCGCCGCGAATCGTCTCCAGCGAGTGCCGCCCGAACGGCTCGTCGATCTTGCTGCGCAGACGGCGCATGTAGACGTCGACGACGTTCGAGCGGTTTTCGTAGGCGAAGTCCCAGGCGTTCTCGAGCAGGTCGTACCGCGAGAGCACCTGCCCGGCGCGGCGCATGAAGACCTCGAGCAGGGCGAACTCCTTGGTGGTCAGGCGGAGCTGCGTACCGCCCCGCCAGACCTCTCGCGTCCCGGGGTCGAGCCGCAGGTCGCCGACCTCGACGACCGTCGGCCGCTCGCCGTCGCCGCGCCGAGCGAGGGCGCGAAGGCGGGCCAGCAGCTCGGCGAACGCGAACGGCTTGACGAGGTAGTCATCGGCTCCGGTGTCGAGCCCGGCGACGCGGTCGTCGACCGAATCGCGTGCAGTCAGCATGAGCACCGGCGCCCAGATGCCTGCTTCGCGCAGCCGGCGGCAGGTCTCGAAGCCGTTCAGGCCCGGCAGCATCACGTCGAGCACGATCGCGTCGTACGGGTGAGCCCCGGCCCAGACCAGCGCCTCCTCGCCGCTCGGCGCTACGTCCGCCGCAAGCCCTTCCCTCACGAGGCCGCGGCGGATCAGGCTCGCCATCCGCAGCTCGTCCTCGACGACCAGGACACGCACGTCCCAATCGTGACGAATTGTCATGAACGGGAGATGACAAGCGCCGTCATCTCCCGTTCATCCGCTCCTCCTAGCGTTGTCAGCGTCATGTCACGAGGAGGATTCGCAGTGCATCGGACACTCGTTCTGGCCGCCGTGGGCATCGCGGCGACGCTGGGTCTGGGAACCGGCGTCGCCGGCGGGACGACGGGCGGCAATCCACGCGGCTTCAGCGCGAACGTCGACAACCCGTGGTTCCCGCTGAAGCCGGGCACGAGGTACGAGTACGTGGGCATCAAGGACGGCCGTCCGTCACGCGACGTCGTGGTCGTCACCCATCAGGTGAGGACGATCCAAGGTGTGCCCTGCGTCGCCGTCTCCGACCGGCTCTACGTCGAAGGCAAGCTGCACGAGCGGACGACCGACTGGTACACGCAGGATCGCCGCGGCAACGTCTGGTACTTCGGTGAAGACACGGCCGAGCTCGACCGGACCGGCAAGGTGACGAGCACCGAGGGGACGTGGCTCGCAGGCAGGGACGGCGCCGAGCCCGGGATCTACATGCCGGCGCATCCGCGCGTCGGTCAGACGGGCCGTCAGGAGTACTACAAGGGCCACGCGGAGGACCACTTCCGCGTCGCCGCGGTGCTCGGAACCGTGACCTCGGGGACGCCGAACTCCGTGCTGACCGAGGAGACGACCCCGCTCGAACCGGGTGTCGTCGACAACAAGCTCTATATCCGCGGGATCGGCACCGTCGTCGAACTGACCGTCAAGGGCGGCAGTGAGCGCAACCAGCTGGTCTCAGTGACACACGGGGCATGAGCGCGGCGGTCGAAGCGAATTCGGTCGCCCGGCGGTACGGGGCCGTGGTCGCCGTCGAGGATCTCTCCTTCCTGGTCGAGGCCGGGGAGATCCTCGGCGTGTTGGGGCCGAACGGTGCCGGCAAGACGACCGCCATCCGGGTGCTGACCACGATCCTCACGCCCACCCAGGGGACGTTCACCGTCGCCGGGATCCCGTCGAGCCGGCCGAACGACATCCGCGCGCGGATCGGCGTCCTTCCGGAGAGCAGCGGCTATCCGGAACGCCAGACGGGCGAGGAATACCTCCGCTACCACGCCCGCCTGTTCGGGTGGAGTCGAGCCGACAGCCGTGCAGTTGCGGACGAGCTGCTGGCCGAGGTCGGCCTCCACGAACGGCGGCGGTCGTTGATCGCCGGCTACAGCCGGGGCATGCGCCAGCGGCTCGGGATCGCCCGCGCGCTCGTCAATCGGCCCGAAGTCGTCTTCCTGGACGAGCCGACACTCGGCCTCGATCCTGCCGGCCAGCGACAGATGCTGGAGACGGTGCGCCGGATCGCCCGCGAACGGGGCGCCACCGTCCTCCTCAGCACGCACCTGCTTGCCGAGGTCGAGGACACCTGCTCGCGCGTCCTCATCCTCAACCGCGGCCGCGTGATCGCGGAGGGGACGGTGGCGGAGATCACCCGGCGCGCCGCCGCTCCGCGTAGCGCCAGGCTGCGGGTCGCGCCCGACCACGCCCAGCGCGCCGCCGGCCTCCTCAGGGCGGTCTCCGGTGTCCACGGCGTGGAGGTGCCGCCTGACCAGGCCGGGCTGCTCGTGGTCACGTTCGACGGTGCCGGCCAGATGCAGGTCAACGAGGCGCTCGTTGCGCTGACGCGTCCCGGGCTGCCGATCTTTTCCTTCGAGGTCGAGGGCGCGCGGCTCAGCGACGCGTTCCTGGCGATGACGGAGGCCGCGTGAGCGCCGTGACCGCGCCTCGCAGGGCCTGGCCGGCGGTGCTCGAGCAGGAGTTCCGCGACCTCTGGGTCGGCGGCCGCGGCCTCGCGCTCAGCGTCGCCTTCAGCATTCTGATGAGCGTCGTCGCGTACCTGGTGGCCACGAACCGCGGTCTCAACTTCCTCGAGCACCGCGAGACGGTGAACCTGACCCTGCAGGTGGCGGTCGCGGTCGGCGCGCTGCTCACCCTCCTCGCAGCAGCCGACGCGGTCAGTGGCGAGCGAGAGCGTGGGACGCTCGAGAGCCTGCTCTTGAGCCCGGCGTCACGGCTCGGCCTCACCGGCGGCAAGCTGCTCGCTGCGCTGTCGTTGTGGGCGGCAGCCTTTGCGATCACGGTGCCCTACATCTGGTTTCTCGGCCGGGGCGTCGGAGTCGTCGGCGACTCGCTCGTGACGGGTGCGGTCGTGGGGACGCTCCTCGCTCTCTCGCTGGCCTCGCTCGGCGTCCTGATCAGCGTCTTCGCTGCCTCAAACCGCGTCAGCCTCTCGCTGAGCCTCTTCGTTCTGCTCGCCCTGTTCGTGCCGACCCAGCTCCCCTCCGGCGCGCAGAAGGGGTGGCTCGGAGAGGGGTTGCTGCGCATCGACCCGATCACGGCCGGCGAGCACTACGTCGGCAGGATCGTCGTCGACGGCCGCGGGTGGACCGAGGACATCTCCTGGCTCCTGTCCCCGGGGATCGCGGCCGTAATCCTGACCGCGGTCGCCCTGGTGGCGGGATCGCGTCTGCGGCTGGCCGGAGGGGTCGGGCGGTGAAGCGTCTCGCAGCGGTTCTTGCCGTCGCGGCGGTCGTCGCGGGGCCGGCGGCAGCCGCTTCCGGACCGCTCACGGTCTCCACGGACCGCTCGCAGCTCTCGACCCGGCTGGGGCACTCCTTCGACTTCCAGACGACGATCGCGAATCACGGTGACACGGCCGCCGCCGGACGGATCGCCCACCTGAACGTGCTGAGCCTGCGACCGGGCATCTACGTCGATCCCGAGGGCTGGTCGTCGCACCGGACGCGCTACCTCCCGCCGATCCCGTCCCACGGCTCGACGACGTTGAGCTGGCGGGTGAAGGCGGTGAACGCCGGCTCGATCGGCGTCTACGTCGCAGTCCTGCCCGCGAGCGGCTCGCCGGTCCGACCTCCGACCGGCCCGCTGCTCAAGGTCTCGATCGCCGACCGCAAGAGCCTGAACACGGGCGGGATCGCGCCGCTCGCCTTGAGCGTGCCGCTGGCCCTGGCCGCCCTGCTCGTCGCCGTGCGCGTGCGCCGCCGCGGGGCCTAGCCCGGTTCAAAACACGAGCGGCAGCGGGCCTCGTACGAGTCGAGGCCGCCGATCACGACCGTCTCGCCGCTGAACGGCGCGGGCGCGCCGTCGACGAGCCGCTGCGTGTACATCGCCGCCTCGCCGCACGAGTGACAGACCGCCTTCAGCTTCGCGACGTCGTCCGCCATCGCCAGCAGCCGCGGCATCGGCCCGAACGGCTCCTGCCGGTAGTCGAGGTCGAGCCCAGCGATGACGACGCGCACGCCGCGGTCCACGAGGTCCTGACAGACGTCGATCAGCGAGTCGTCGAGGAACTGACCCTCGTCCACCCCGACCACATCCGCGCCGGCTGCGAGCTGGAGGATCGCTTCGGGCGTGCGGACGACGCGGGCGGCCATGCGCTGGCCTTCGTGGCTGACGACCTCGTCGACGCTGTAGCGGTCGTCGATCGCCGGCTTGACGAGGATCGCCGTCTTGCGCGCGTAGCCGACGCGGCGGAGGCGGCGCATCAGCTCCTCGCTCTTGCCGCTGAACATCGGGCCGCAGATCAGCTCGAGCTGACCCTGAGGGCGGGCACCGCGGGCGACGGATTGGGGGAGAGCAGACACGAGGCGCGATTCTCGCAACGCGGTCCGACGACACCGGCGTTAGGGTCGCGGACGTGGCGACTGCGGTTCCCCAGGACGAGGACGCGAAACTCCTCGAGTCGCTGCGAGCCGGGAACGAACAGGCCTTCGCGGCGCTGGTCGACAAGTACGGCCCCTCGCTCCTGCGGCTCGCATCGCTGTACGTCCCGTCGCGCGCGATCGCGGAGGAGGTCGTGGCGGACACGTGGCTGGCCGTGTTCACGGGGCTCGAGCGATTCGAAGGGCGCTCGTCGCTCAAGACCTGGCTGTTCCGAATCCTGACCAACAAGGCGAAGACCCGTGGGCAGCGCGAGGCGCGGGTGCGCCCGTTTTCCGCCTTCGCCGCCGACGGCGACGAGGGAGACACCGCCGTCGACGTCGACCGCTTCGCCCGCGACGGTCACTGGGTTGCGCCGCCGCGCGGTGTTCCGGAGGAACGGCTCCTGGCCGGGGAGACGCGCAGGGTCGTCGAGCAGGCGATCGCCGCGCTTCCGGAGAACCAGCGGACGGTGATCACACTCCGCGACGTCGAGGGCCTCTCGCCGGAGGAGGCATGCAACGTTCTCGGCGTGTCCGAGACCAATCAGCGTGTACTTCTCCATCGCGCCCGAGCGAAGGTACGGGCCGCCCTGGAGCGGTACCTGGAGGACACATGAGCTCAACCGCCACCAGAGGCCTCGCCTGCCAGGAGATCGTCGAGCTGGTCACCGACTACCTCGAGCGGTCGATGGACGCCCCGCTCCGGGCCTCGTTCGAAGCCCACCTCGCCGGGTGCCCCCACTGCACGCACTACCTCGAGCAGATCGAGGCGACAATTCGCGTCGCGGGGACGATCAGCGCGGACGACCTCTCGCCCGAGTTCCGCGCCGGGTTGCTGGAGGCGTTCCGCGACTTCCGCGGAAGCTGAGCGCTAGGACGCGGGCAGCGCCGTGTGGCCGGCCAGGTAGAGCCACGCGCCGCCCTGCTGGACGTACGTCTGGGACGTGACGAACTCCCATCGCGCCGGCCGGCCGTCGTACACGACATCGTCGACGACGGTGGCCACGAGCACCGAGACCGACCCGGCGGCGGTGACCTCCGGGTCGATCAGCGTCTGCGCAGTCCAACGCACCGGCCCGTCGGCAAGAAACGCGAGGTAGCCGTCACGATCGAGCCGCTGGCCATTCGCGTTGACGTACCGAAACGCGGGGTGAAGCTGCGCCGCGATCGCATGCCAGTCACGCTCGACGATCGCCTGGTTGCGCTTCTCAGCAACTGCCAGGATTGGATGCACGCTCGCGTCCTTTCTCGAGCCGCCCTTTGACGCGGCCGACATGGCGGCCGCGGCCCGAATCGGTTGCGCCGTCAGCAGGCGATGCGAGCGCAGCGAGCGAGCAGAAGGAGAGGGGCCTTGGGGGGAACCATGCGGTTCCCCCCAAAGATTCAGCGAGCCGGTGGCGGTTTCATCCACCGCTTCCGCTGGCTTTCCGACTCGGGCCTTGCGGCCCTCCCCGTACGACCCTCGGATGCGGCTTCGACTTACTCCCGCTCCGTGCTCGCTGCACCCGGGAACCTAGGGGATCGGTCCCGGTCCGACAAGACCCTCCCGGACTGGATTGCCGCAAAGAGCGGAAAGTTTCGGCGGGCGCCTGCGCTCCTGATACCGTGTGTCCACGGATGGCAACGGGCCGTCCTGTGAGATAGAGCTTCTCGTTCCTCCTTCGGGCGTTCCGAGTCGGTCATCTCGAACCCCGAAGCAAGGAGTCGAACATCACCATGCAAGACCAGTCCTTCCGGGCGCTGGGCGTCAGCGCCGAGGTGGCAGACGCGCTCGAGCGGCGCGGCATCACCGCCCCGTTCCCTATCCAGGAACTCGTCCTCCCTGATGCGCTCGCCGGTCTCGACGTGCTTGCCAAGGCGCCTACCGGCTCCGGCAAGACCCTCGCCTTCGCGCTGCCGATCGTGGAGCGCGCGGGGCCGGACGACGGTACTCCCTCCGTCCTCGTGCTCGTGCCGACCCGCGAGCTCGCCGCCCAAGTGGCCGCCGAGCTCGAGCTGGTCGGCAGGCAGAAGGGACTGCGCGCGGCGGCCGTGTACGGCGGCGCCACGATCGGGAGCCAGGCCAAGCGCGCCCGCGGCGCGCATCTGCTCGTCGCCACGCCCGGCCGCCTGCAGGACCTGATCGAGCGGCGCCTGATCTCCCTCGACCGCATTCGGACGCTCGTCCTCGACGAGGCCGACCGGATGCTCGACATGGGATTCAAGCCGCAGGTCGACCGGATCGTCTCCCGGCTCCCGCACGCCCGCCAAACGATGCTGTTCTCCGCCACGCTCGACGGCCAGGTCGGCCGGCTTGCCCGGGCGTACACGAGCAACGCCGTCCGGGTCGAGACTAAGCCACGCGACAGCGAGGAGCGCGCCGAGATCGAGCACACGTTCGTGGCCGTGACCGCCGACGGGAAACTCGACCGGCTGGTCGAGGAGCTCGAAGGGGAGCGAGACCTCGCGCTCGTCTTCGTCAGGACGAAGCGCGGCGCCGACCGGCTGTCCCGCAAGCTGCAGGCGCGGAACGTCCCGGCACTGGCGCTCCACGGCGACATGAGCCAGGGACAGCGCGAGCGCGCGCTTGACCGGTTTCGCTCGGGATCTGTGACGACGCTCGTCGCGACCGACGTCGCCGCTCGGGGGCTCGACCTGTCGGACATCACGCATGTGATCAACTACGACCCGCCTGAGGACGACAAGGGTTACGTGCACCGCGTCGGCCGGACCGGCCGAGCCGGGCGCAGCGGTCGCGGGATCACCTTCGTCCTGCCCGAGCAGCAGACCGACGTCGGACGGGTAGCCGGTCGCCTCGGCCACGGTGAGCAGTTCGCCCGCGAGGGCATGCGCGCCGGCCGCGCGAAGCTCGTCTACTCGGGCAGGCGCGGACGCCCGTCGCGCTGGTAGCTGGCCGCCCGGAGCTGCTCGGGCAACGGCTCAGCGTGGACGACGACCAGCGTCTTCGTCGTCCGCGTCAGCGCCACGTAGAGCCCGCGCAGGCCTTCGACGCCGCCGGCGGCGATCAGCACCGGCTCGACCAACACGACGCGGTCGAACTCGAGTCCCTTCGCCGCGCGCGGGGTGAGCGCCTGGATCGGCGCCGCGAGCTCGTCGAACGCGCTGTCCGGCCGCGGCAGGAGTGACTCGATCCGCTCGAGGATCTGCTCCGAGGCGATGAGGCCGGTACGCCCGTCGCGCAGGGCCTCGCGGCTCGCCTCGCGCACGGCGGACGCGACGAGGTCGTCGGCGGCGACCTTAACGAAACGGGGCGGTTCGTCCCCGCCGCGGTAGGCGATCGGCGGCGCGACCTCCGGCGCGATCAAGGGGAGCAACGGGAGCGCGAGCTCCATCACCTCGGCCGGGACGCGGTAGGCGAGCCGGAGCTCCTCGACCGTCGGAGACACGTCCGGTGCCAGGCACCGGACGAGGTCGTTCCAGCCGGTGTACGAGATCGGCCCGGACGACTGGGCGATGTCGCCGAGGATCGTGATCGCCCCGGACGAGCGGCGCGCCAGCATGCGGAGCTGCATCGGCGTCAGGTCCTGCGCCTCGTCGACGATCAGGTGGCCGTGCGGCCGGTCGGGACCTTCGAGCAGGGCCCGAGCCTCGTCGATCAGGGGCAAGTCGGCGTCGGTCCAGCCGCTGCCGCGTCCGGAACGGAGGAGCCGCTGCTCGCTCGTGTCGAGGATCCCGTCCGCGGCGGACGCGAGCTGCTCGCTGTTCGTCAACAACCGCCGGACGAGCTGCTCCGGCTTCGGCCGGGGCCAGAGCGCGTCGAGTGTCCGGTTGAGGAAGCCGCCGGTGCGGAGGGCCGCTTCGAGCTCGTCGAAGGAGCGGTACGCGGCCGCCCCAGTCGCTCCGTGTAGCGATCGTAGAAGCCGCGTACGAGCTTCATCCGCAGCCGCTCGCGTCCCGCCGCGTGGCTCGGAGCCTCTGTCTGTGCCTCGCCGACCAGCGCCTCGACGTGCTCCGGTCGGAGCCGGAGCTCCACGCCCTCGAGGCGAACGGCGAGCAGCTCGTCCGGCGCACGGGGGAGGGCGCGGACGGCGGCAGCGAGAACGTCCGCCAAGCGAGCGTCGCCCTTCAGCCGGGCCGCTTCCGGCGTGTCCCGCCGGCTCGCCTCCGCGCCGGCGACGAGCTCGTCCACTGCGCGCTGCTCGACGCGCTCCTCGCCGAGCATCGGCAGGACGTGCGAGATGTAGTCCATGAAGACCGGGTTCGGCCCGACCACGAGCACGCCGCTCCGCTCCAGCTCGCGGCGGTAGGTGTAGAGCAGCCACGACGCACGGTGCAGGCCCACCGCCGTCTTGCCGGTTCCGGGCCCGCCCTGGACGACCAGGATGCCGTCCGGCTCGCGTGTGATCAGCCGGTACTGGTCGGCCTGGATCGTCGCGACGATGTCGCGCATGTGCTCGTCGCGGCTGCGCTCGAGCTCCTCGAGCAGGATGTCGGCGACGCCGTGGACGACGTCTCCGGCGGAGCCGTCGAGCGGCTCGTCGTAGAGGTCGCAGAGGCGGCGGCCCTCGGTCCGGAACCGGCGGCGGAGCGCGACGCCTTGCGGCTCCGCGACGGTCGCGGTGCAGAAGGGTCGCGCCGCCGGCGCCTGCCAGTTGACCACGATCGGCGTCTGGTCGTCGTGAACCCAGCGACGCCCGACGTACAGGGGGCGTACGACGCCGTCGAGGTCGAGCCGGCCGAAGCACAGGCCGCGCTCGGCGTCCTCGAACGTGACCAGCCGCTTGGCCGCCCAGGCCTCGAGACCGAGCGCCTCGATCTCGCCGATGCCAGCTTCCCCCGCTCGCTCGACCTGCTGTCTCATCTCCTCCAGACAGGCGTAGGCATGGTCGACGTACGACTGCTCCGACTCCAGCTCCGGGTGCACGGCGGACGCGGCTGCTAGGCGGGCTCGACCACGTCGCCCGCCGACCCGTCCAGCGGCTCGTCGTAGAGCTCGAGCAGCTGCCGGCCGTCGACGCGGAAGCGTCGGCGCAGCGTGACGCCCAGCGGATCGGCGACCGTCGCGGTGTAGAACGGACGCGCGGCGGGCGCCCGCCAGTTGACGACGACCGGAGCGTCGTCCTCGTGCACCCAGCGGCGGCCGACGTAGAGCGACGCCGCGGCACCGTCGACGTCGAGCTTGCCGAAGCAGAGCCCGCGGTCGACGTCCTCGAACGTCGCCAGCCGCTTCCGTGCCCACGCCTCGAACCACGCCGCCTGGTACTCCGGTGCGTCCACTGCCTCGCCGACGCGCTCGAGCTGCGTGCGAATGCGCTCTACGCATTCGTAGGC
>JBKPPY010000003.1:0-10445 GCA_046733845.1 Actinomycetota bacterium
AGTGCGTCGCGCGGACCCGGGTCGGGCGCGAGCGGGACGTTCTGGACTGCTACTTCACGTCGTACTTCAACGCCTGGCTGGACAACCACAACCTGTACTCGACTCCGAAGCGGGCCGTGACAGCGTTCGCGCCGGAGATGAACCTCCGCCGCAAGAGTAGAGAGGCCCTGTTCGCCGCCTACCCGGACGGCGCGCTCATCTCGATCGTCCGCGAGCCACGGGCATGGTTCGCCTCTGCCCGCGCCCAGGGCGGCCGCGACCGGCACGTCGAAGTCGGGATGGAGCGCTGGCGACGCTCGGCCGAGGTCACGCTCGAGGCGATCGAGCTGTACGGCGATCGGATGGTCGCGATCACCTACGAGGAGCTGGTCCTGGACACCGAGACGACGATGACCCGGCTTGCCGCCCGGATCGGAATCTCGATGTCGCCGTGCCTGCTCGAGCCGACCTTCAACGGCAGACCGATCCGGGCGAATTCGAGCTACGCGGTCGAGCGCCACGGCGTGCTCACCGACCGTGTCGGCGCCTATCGGGAACAGCTGGACGATGCGACGCTGGCGCAGGTTGACGAGCTGGCCGGCGACGTCTACGAGCGGATCCGCGAGGTATCGGTCGCGCGGTCCTGAGCCCCGGCCCCCGGCTACGCGGGCACCCCGGTGTGGGCGGCCAGACGCTCCCACAGCTGCATCGACTCCTGCGAGCGAACCTGCTCCCGCCAGGCCGGATCCACCCGCTCGCGGACCAGCTCCGGCTCGAAGAACGTGCGCTCTGCGACAGCGTCGAGGCCGTAGAACGCGAGCGTCGCGCGAACCTGCTCGTCGAGGTCGTCCGGACGATCGAAGTCGACCACAGGGAAGGGCGAGCGCTCGAGCTCGGCGAGCAGGATCCGGTTGTACTGGCACCAGAGCGCCTCCCAGCCGGCCGAGTCGAGGGTCGGCCGGCCGCGCTCTCGCGCGCGTCGCTCGAGGGACGAGCGGACGGCGACGGGGTTGCGAATCACGCCGATCCACCGAGGCTCGAGATCGCGCCAGAGGTCGAGGGCGAGAAGCATCCGCGGGTCCTTGACGGCGACCTGCTCGCCCGGGATCGTCGCGAGCACCTCGTCGCGGCTGCGGTAGTCGTCCGCTTCGATCGAGACGTCCGCGGGCGGCTGCCACCAGGAGCCACCGCTCCGTTCCAGGATCCGATCGTGGAGCTTCACGAGCTTGCGCAGCTCCCGATTGCCACGCGGGTTCGAGCGGTTCTGCTCGGAGACGGCGCCGACCCCGAAGCCGTACTGCTGGATCGTCCCGGCGGTCGCGGACGTTCCGCTCCGGTGCATGCCCAGGACGGCGACGAGCATTCGGGGCACTAGTAGCGGAGGCCGCGCCCGCGCAGGACGGTGCGCAGCGACTGGCCGAGGACGCGCAGGTCGTGGGCGACCAGCTGCGGGCCGGTCAACGTCCGGCACAGCTCGACGTACTCGAGGTCGAGCTCGGTCGCACGTGACTTCGCCTTCGAGTCCTTCCTCACCTGTGCAGGCCCCGTCCAGCCGGCCATCACGTGCAGCCGGTAGGTCAGGCCCTTCGTGACCTGCGTCTCGACCATCGTCACCGGCCACGGCCGCGGGCCGACCAGGCTGATGTCGCCGCGCAGGATGTTGAAGAGCTGCGGCAACTCGTCGGCGTAGATTCGCTTGATGATCCGCCCGGCTCCGGTCAGGTTGCCGTGGTCGGCCTCGTAGAGCCTGGCGTACGCGTCCTGCTTGGTCGCGATCTCTGCGAGCACGTCCTCGCGTAGGACGCGGAACTTGAGCACGTCGAACTCGCGGCCGCGCGAGATCCTGCGCTCGCGGTACAGCCAGCGCCCGCGATCACGGCGGACGAACAGCATGTCCACCGCGAGCACTGCCAGCGCCAGCAGGAGCAGCGGCGAGAGTAGGAGAACGAGGAGCGCGGCGACCGTCCGGTCGAACAGGCGCTTGGTCAGTGGGTAGGGGATCTCCTCCGCCGGCACGGCGGCGGCGACGGCCTCAGACGGATGCTGGATCGTGTGTGACATAGACGGTTTTCCAGTCGGAGTAGACGTCGAGCGCCTCGGTGCCGGGTTCACGCCAGCCGGTTCCGGAGTCGCGCTGGCCGCCGAACGGTACGTGGGGCTCGAAGCCGTACGTCGGTCCGTTCACCTGGACGCCGCCGGCGACGATCCGGCGAACGAACTCCTGGCCGCGGTGGATGCTCGCCGTCCAGATCGCGGCGGTCAGGCCGTATGGGCTCGCGTTTGCGACTGCGATCGCCTCCTCCAGGTCGGCGACCTGGTGGAGCGTCGTGATCGGCCCGAAGAGCTCGGTGCACGAGATCTCCGAGTCGGCTGCGACGGCTTCGACGATCGTCGGCGTCATGTAGAAGCCCGGCCTGTCGAGCCGCTCGCCGCCGGTGAGCACCGTCGCGCCGCCCGCCTTCGCCCGCTCGACCGCGCCGAGCATGTGCTCGAGCTGCTGCTCGTTGATCACAGGCCCGAAGTCGTGCTCGTCGTGGGGCCCGACCTTCTGCGCCTGTGCGCGCTCGACCAGGAGCTCCCGGAACCGGTCGTAGACGGCGGCGAAGACGATCAGCCGCGACCCGGCCGCGCAGCGCTGGCCGGCGTTCGAGAACGCCGAGAGGGCCGCGGCCTCGGCCGCCTTCTCCAGATTCGCGTCATCGCAGACGACGAGCGGGTTCTTGCCCCCGAGCTCGAGACAGACCTTGGCGAGGCGCTCGCCGGCGACCCGCGCGATCAGCCTGCCGACCGAGGTCGAGCCGGTGAAGGAGACGACGGCCACACGCGGATCCTCGACCAGCGGCTGGCCCGCCTCCTCGCCGAAGCCGTGGACGACGTTCAGCACGCCGTCCGGAACGCCCGCCTCCGCGGCGAGCCGCGCGAAGACGTTCGCCGTCTCGGGCGCGTCCTCCGAAGCCTTCAGCACGGCGGCGTTGCCGCAGAGGAGGGCGGGGAAGACCTTCCAGGCGACGTTCGCGATCGGCGTGTTCGCGGCGATGATCAGTCCGGCGACGCCGAGCGGCTGGCGGATCGTCATCGCCGAGCGGTTGGGAACGGCGCTCGGCATCGTCCGCCCGTAGAACCGCCGGCCCTCCCCGGCGATGAAGTAGCCGAGCTCGACCGCACCGTCGGTCTCGCCCTTCGCGTCCTTCGGCGACTTGCCGGTCTCGGCCGAGACGACCGCGGCGACGGCCTCGCGATCCCGCTCCAGCAGCTGAGCGACCCGCCGGAGGACGCGGCCACGCTCCTCGACGGTCCGCGCCGCCCAACCCGGCTGGGCCGCCTCGGCGGCCTCGACTGCCGCTGCGACATCCTCCGCGCCCGACCGCGCGACCAGGCTGAGCACCTCGCCGGTGGCCGGCGCGAGCTTCTCGAAGGTCGCCCCGCCGGCGGCCCCGCGCTCCTCGCCGCCGATCACATTCCCGACCGTACGCACCTCCGCGGTCACCGTCATGCAGTGAATCCTCCATCAACGCGGAGCTCCTGTCCGGTCACGTACGCCGACGCGTCGGAGGTGAGGAAGAGCAGCGCGCCGACGAGGTCGCGGGGTTCCGCCAACCGGCCGAGCGGGACGCGTTCGGAGTACTTGCGCACGAACTCCTCGTCCTGGCCGCCCCGCACGCCGCCCGGCGAGAGCGCGTTGACGCGCACGCCGTACGGGCCCCAGAGCCGAGCGAAGTAGCGGGTCAGGTTGACGACCGCCGCCTTCGAGGCGCCGTACGCCGCCGGCTTGGTGAAGGGCGGCTCGATGTGGTCGTAGAGGGAGGGGATCGGCGCCAGTGACGCGTAGAGCGAGCCGATGTTGACGATCGAGCCGCCGCCCGCCTCGCACATCGCCTCGCCGAAGACCTGGCTGGCGTTGTAGACCCCGGTCACGTTCACGTCGAGCGTTCGGCCGAAGTCTCCCTCGTCGCCGCCGGGTGGAGCGTCGATCCCTGCGTTGTTGACGAGGATCGCCGGTGTGCCGACGTCGGCCAGCACGCGCTCGAGCGCGTCCCGGTCGGTGACGTCGGCCGGTACGACGCCGTCGTCCTCGCGGACGTCGAGTCCGACCACCGTCGCCCCGGCGTCGGCGAGCGCTGCGCACCACACAGGCCCGAGATTGCCCAGAGCTCCGGTGACAACGGCTATGCGGCCGGCGAGATTCTCAGCGTTCATCGCCGACGCGCAGAGACGCATCCGTCGCCTCGGGGATGAGCTCCTCGAGGTCGTCGAACGTGAACGCCGCGTCCTCGGCGACCGGATGGCGGAGCGTCCGGCCGATCACCACGTCGAGCTCGTACGGCGGCAGACCCCCGTCGGCGGGCGACTTCAGCGCCAGGTCGTCGCGGGTGAGCGTGTGGCCGGCCGGCAGCGTGCGCGCGGCGACGATCTTCTTGCCCATCTTCAAGATCGGGTCCGCCTCGCTCGGGTGCGGGATCTTGTCTCCATTGCCGAGCGCGAGCCGGGTCCGCTGGAGGTCGCGGACGAGCTTGCGCAGCCCGACCGGCTCGAGGGAGAAGCGGTGGTCGGTTCCCTTCATCGCCCGGTTGAGCGTGAAGTGCTTCTCGACGATGCGGCCGCCGAGCACATACGCGGCCACCGGCATCGCGATCCCGTTGTCGTGGCCGGAGTAGCCGATCACCGTGTCCTCGAACAGCTCTCGGTAGGTCTCGATCACGCGCAAATCGAGCTCCTCCCAGTGCTCGACCGGGTAGCCGGCGGTGCATTGGAGCAGGCCGAGCTGCGGATTGAGCTCGGCGACGCAGTCGTGCGCGCGGCGGACGTCGTCCAGCGTCCCGCCGCCCGTGGAGAGAATCATCGGCTTCCCGATCTCGGCGACGAACCGGAGCAGCGGCGTGTTCGTCAGGTCGCCGGAGGCGATCTTGTACGCGGGCATGTCCAGGTCGGCGAGCATCTCGGCGCTCGTGAAGTCGAAGGCGGTGGCGAAGAACGTGACCCCGAGCTCACCGGCGTACGCCTTCAACTCCTGGTACTCGGAGCGGCCGAACTCGAGCGCCTCGCGGTGCAGACCATACGTCGGCCCGTAGCTGTTCTCGTTTTCGTACGGACGGTTGAAGAACTCGCGCGTGTACAGACCCGCGTTGTCGCGCTTCTGGAGCTTGACCGCGTTCGCGCCGCAGCGCGCGGCCTCGGCGAAGAGCTCTTTGCACTGGTCGATCGACCCTTGGTGGTTGTGGCCGATCTCGGCGATCACCCAGCAGTCGGTGTCGTCCGCAATCCGGGTGCCGTCGATGATCAGCTCGCGGGCCCTCACGGACGCGTAGCGTAGCCGAGGGCGTCGCTGTAGGCCGCGACCGTCTGCGTCACCGCCCGATCCCACGAGAGAAGCTCTCGCGCGCGCTCGCGGGCAGTCGCACCCATGCGGCTGCGCAGCTCGCCGTCGCCGAGCAGGCGCTCGAGCGCGGCGCGCAGAGCGGCCACGTCGCCGGGCGGAACGAGGACCCCGGTCTCGCCGTCGACGACCAGATGACGCAGGCCGCCCACAGCCGACGCGACCACCGGCCGTCCATGCGCCATCGCTTCCGCGCAGACGACTCCGAATCCCTCGCGGTAGGACGGGCACGCGACGACCGCCGCCCGCTCGTAGAGTCCGAGCAACCGGTCGTGGGGGACGAAGCCGAGCGCCCCCGGCACCTGGTCGCGGAGCGGCCCGTCGCCTGCGACCACAAGCGGCAGGCCGCGCGCAGCCTCGACGAGCTCGAGGACTCCTTTCTCCGGCGAGAGCCTTCCGGCGTAGAGGACATGCGGCGGCTCGTCCGGGTCTCCCACGGTCTCGGGGACGCCGACGCCGCTCGGGATCACGCGTACCTCGGAGGCGCCGAGGTCGTGCGCGGCCTCCGCGAGCTCGATCGACGCGCAGATCACCAGACGCGCGCGCCCGAGGATCCGCCGGGCGAGCCCGGGCGACCGCCGCGCCAGCGCGACGTCCGTGCCCCAGAGCTGGACGATGAACGGGCGGCCGGTCCAGGAGGCGACGAGCCCGGTCGGCAGCCAGTGCGCGTGGACGAGGTCGGCGTCGCGGGAAGCCCGCCTCGCCGCACGGGCGAACGAGAGGAGCATCGCCGGTAGGAACACGGCAAGCCAGGGGCGGCGGCGAAGATTGCCCACGACGCCGTGTCCGTAAGCGATCCCGAAGTGCGCGAACGAGAGCGGCGAGACGACCTCCACCTCCACCCCGCGGGCGCGAAGGCCCTCGACCGCGTCGGCGACGAACCGGCCGGCCACGTCCTCCGCCGAGCGCGGGTAGCTGGTCGTGAGGACCGCGACCTTCACGCCGGGCCCGTCACGCCGGGGCGGGGCTGAGCTGAGGCGAGGGCCGCGGAGCGGGAGCGGCTGCAGACACCCTCCGACCGAACACGATCGGGGCCGCGAGGATCAGCATGCCGAGCAGGTAGAAGTAGTAGAAGGTCATCGTCAAGTAGAAGACGTTGGCGACCAGCGTCCCCGCGAGGGCGGCGGTCAGGCCCCAGGCGAGCGGTCGCACCCTCGCCGAGGCTGGGTCGCCGACGTCGCCGAGCGCGCGGCCGATCGAGCGCAGCGCGCTGAGGCGGCGGAAGAGGTACCAGAGGTAGACGGCAAAGACGGCTGCGCCGACGAGTCCGGTCTCGACGAGCAGCGCGACGTAGAACGAGTGCGGCCCCCAGTTCGTCTTCCCGGTGACCGCCTCGTAGTAGACCGAGAAGGTGTTGAAGCCGAGCCCGAACAGCGGATGCCCCGAGAGCACGTTCGGAATGAAGTCGTAGACGCCGAAGTGCGCCGAAGTCGAGCGGCCGCCCGTCTGGAACCGCGACCTGATCACCGTCTCGAAGAAATCGAAGCGGGAGAGGACGACGATGGCGACCAGTCCCAGCGCCGCCGCGAGCGGCACGAGCAGATCACGGGAGATCAGCTTCCGGCGGTAGGGGACCGCGAGGATCAAGAGGCCGACGCCGAGGCCGAGCAGGCCGCTTCGCGAGAGCGTCGCCAGCTCGACCACGAACAGGAACGCGAGCACGACGGCGAGCTGCGGCCGCAGCCGGTGCCCCCGGACGAGGCGCAGGTAGACGGGGAGCAGGATCAGGAGCGGGACGATCACCATGATCCCGAGATGGTTCGGGTCGCCGGTCAGGGCGTTCGGCCTGTACACGCTCTGGCCGCCGACTGCGCCGTAGATGTTGATCGAGCTCGCGCCGCCGGTCAGCGGGGAAAGCACGGCGCTGTCCAGGTTCCGCCCACCCTGCGCGGCGACCAGCTGGAGCACGCCGTAGACGGCGTTGAAGACGATCCCGGCGGTGAAGGCGCCGATCGTCCGCCAGTAGAAGCGCTCGGAGCGGCGGGCGAGGTACGAGATGCCGGCGATCAGGAACAGGATGTGGATCGCCCACTTGAAGATCCCCTTGCCAAACTGGCCGGAGGCGTCGGCGGTGTCGATCGAGAAGTAGCCGATCAGGTACGCGAGCAGGAACGCCAGTCCGAAGCAGGTCACGATCGCGGACGTCCGCGGGAGCCTCCGGTCGCGTCCGGCGAGCCGCTCGAGCGCCCACATGACCAGGAAGAGGATCGCCAGAATGTCGGCAAGGCTGACGGTGCCGGCGACGTTCCAGTGCACCTTCTCGAAGGTGACGCAGAAGACGCTCGCGAGGAAGAGAAAGCGCGTGACGCTCACGTAAACCGCCGCCAGAACTCCTCGTCGCGCTGGAGCTGCCCGTAGACCTCGTCGCTGAGTTCCCGGGTCTCCTGCCGCAGGTTCTCGCGGATGCGCCGGGCGGGGTTCAGACTGCGGCGGACAGACCGGAGCGGGCCGACCTTCGGGATGAGATTGGCCGCTCGTCTGCGCACCGTTCTCTTCGCCTCCGGTTCGCCGTGTGCCGTCCTACTCACCCTCCCCCCGGGGGACTTCCGGAAGCCGGCGCCGTGGTGGTACACGAGTGGGCCGTGTTCGGCGTCGCCGTAGAGCCCGAAGAACAGGGGGTGCACGTTCACGGCGTTGACGCGGCGGAGCGGGTACCAGTCGACGCCGGCGCGCTCGAGCGCCTCGAACACGTTGGCTCCGACGTCCGTCATCGGCAGGCCGTCCGGATCCGGCCACTCGTAGCCGCGGTGCCAATCGCCGCCGATCTCGCGCCAGAAGCCGACGGTGGTGATGCAGAAGCAGGGGTGCGGCTGGACGTCGCGGTTGTTCTCGCGTCGCTGCACGGCGATCAACCGGTGCTGCTCGAGCCGCTCGTCGACCAGGGGGCCGAGCGGAGCGACCGGGAAGGCATCGCCGTCGACGAAGACGAGCAGGTCGGCGGGATCCTCGGCGGCGAAGGAGATCACGTCGCCGAGCAGGTTGAGCTTGGTCGCGTGGTCCTTGACCAGCTCCCCGGAGGAGTAGAAGTATTTCGCCCGGTGGTCGCCCGGCACACGGCTTAGGAACGCGTACACGCGGAACGGGCCGGGCAGGAAGTGCCCCAGCGCACGCAGCTGCGGGTCGATCCAGCGGTCGGTGCGCCAGTGAACGGTGGCGACGTGGATCATCCGGCGACGCTCCGCAGCAGTTCGGCAAGCTCGCCGACCCGTGCCTCACGCGAGAGGCCGCGTTTCGCCTCTGGGTCGAGCTGCAGTCCGTCGAGCGTCCCTGCCTGCCACCGCGCATGCAGGTCCGCCAGCGCTGCGCGGATCGCCGCCGGGTCGTCGGGCGGGGCGACCACCCCGGCGCCGGTCTCGCGCACGAGGTCGGCGGCCGCGCCGTTCGGCGGCACGGCGGCGAGGATCGGCCGCTCTGCGGCCAGGTACTCGAATACCTTCCCGGAGAGGACCCCGCGGCCGCGGCCGCCAGCCTCGGGGATCAGCAGGAGCAGCGCTTCGGAGTCCCGCTGGAGCTCGAGCGAACGGTGGCGGGGCACGTAGGGGATCAGCTCGAGGCGGTCTCCCAACCCGAGGCCTTCGGCCCACTCGCGGTCGGCGGGACGAAAGTCGCCGACGAAGCGGGCGACGACGTCGAGACCGGAGTCGGCCAGCGCGGTGACGAACGGCCGCGGATCGCGACGGCCGAAGAAGCTGCCCGTGTGCGTGATCCGGAACCGCGTGGACGGATGGTGTTCCAGGCCGGCGAAGTCGTCGAAGTCCGAGCCGTTCTCGATCGTCACCACCCGGCCGCTCGGGGCCAGTGCGCGTGTCTCCCCCGCGATCGCCTCGGACGCGGCGACGATCGCGTCTGCGTACCGCGCGACGACGCCGGCGACACCCTGCTCGCCCCGCTCCTTGATCCGCGCCAGCCGGTTCAGGTCTCCGCGCCGATGGGGATGGGCGAGGAGCGAGTCACGCAAGTCTGCGATCCAGCGGACACCGGTCGCGCGCTTGACTGCTGCGCCGACGAGGTGCACCGAGCTCGGCGGCGAGGTCGTGAGCACGGCCTCGATCCCCTCGCGCCGCACGATCCTGATCGCTGCCGGGATCGCGGTCACGTTCCAGGCGACGTTCTCGTCGGGAACGAGCAGCCTCCGTCCGAAGAGCCGAGCCTGGAGGCCGAATCGCTCCAGTCCCTGCTTCCCGTGCAACTCCTGTGCCGGAAGGCGGCCGCGTGGCCCCAGGTAGTGGGCGCGGTGAATCCAAGCCTGGGTCGGCGGCAGGAGCTCGTCGTCGCGGTGGATCCACTTCGGGTCGTCCGGCGCGAGCACGTGCGTCTCGATCCCGAGCCCAGGCAGGTACGTGGCCGACTTCAGCGTGCGTTGGACGCCGCCCCCGCCGGCCGGGGGGAAGTACATGGACACGATGAGCAGCTTCACGACGTCACCAGTTTGTCCGACCGCGCATTCGGGAGTAACGATCACGTGGTCCCGGCACCCAACGATGTCACCCTCCGTGGCCGCGACCGACATGGCGGGCGCGGCACGAACCGGCCTGCTGTCAGCAGGCGATGCGAGCGCAGCGAGCAAGCGGAGGAGGGGGTTCGCGGGGGAACCAGGGGTTCACCCGCGCCCGAGACGGTAGAGGACATACCTCGAGCCGGCGTACGCCTTCGGTAGGTCGAGCTTCAGCTTCGAGCGATGCCGATCGAGGACGAGCCAGGTCGCACCGTACCGGCGCGGGATCGCCAGGTTGCCGCTCCGGAAGAAGGCGCGGGCATCCGCCCGCCTCGCGTACGGGCGGTTCGCCTTCGTGTCGGCGACGTGACCCGGCAGGGCATTCGCGACGTACACCGGCGCGAACGCGGCGATCGCGTAGCTCGTCTGATCGTCCGAGAACACGACGGCCTTCTCGGGGACGCGGTCACGCAGTGCCTCGACGAGCCCGGCGGTGAGGCCGTTCGCAGGAGCCGGCCGCTCGTCCCAGTGCGTGAAGCCGTGCAGGACGACCGGCAGGACTGCCAGCGCGGCCGTCGCGGCCGAGATCGCCCCGACGCGGTCGAGTCCGGTCAGTCGACGCGGCAGAACGAGACCGAGGACGAGGGCCGCCGCGCC
>JBKPPY010000004.1:0-15106 GCA_046733845.1 Actinomycetota bacterium
TATATACACGTTGTACTCATCGTCGGCAGCGTCAGATGTGTATAAGAGACAGGGATCGACGTCACTCCGAAGGAACTTTCGTTCTCACCGCTGCTCGCGGCGACGGGCGATCCCAACGAGCCGTACGACCTGGTGCTGATCGGCTGGATCGCCGACTACCCCGATCCCGTCGACTTCATCAACATCCTCCTCGACGGCAACAACATCGCCGCACAGAACAACAACAACCTTGCGCTCATGAACGTCGCCGCGTTCAACGAGCGGATGGCCGCTGCCGAGCGGCTGTCCGGAGACGCGCGCTACGCGGCGTTCGGCAAGCTCGACGTCGACATCATGCGCGACGAGGCCCCGTGGGCTGCGCTCTACAACCCGACGGTACGGGAATTCATCTCGCAGAGCGTCGGCTGCTACGTCTACCAGCAGGCGTTCGGGGCGATGAGCCTCGCCGCCGCCTGCCTCAGATGATGAGCGCAGAGAGGGACTGGAAGGGCCACGCCGCCGACGTAGAATCGGCGGCGTGGTCCTTTCCGACCGGACGATCGAGCGCCTGCTCGCCGAAGGCCGGATCGAGATCGACCCGTACGACCCGTCGCTCCTGCAACCGTCGAGCGTCGACGTGCGCGTCGACCGCTACTTCCGCGTCTTCCGCAACTCCCGCTACCCGTTCATCGACGTCAAGGAGGCACAGGAGGACCTGACCGAGCTGGTCGAGGTCGACGGCGAGCCGTTCATCCTCCATCCCGGCGAGTTCGTGCTCGGGTCGACGCTCGAGCGGATCCGGCTGCCGGACGATCTCGTGGCGAGGTTAGAGGGAAAGAGCTCACTAGGGAGACTCGGGCTGCTGATCCACTCGACTGCGGGCTTCATCGACCCCGGCTGGAACGGGCACGTCACCCTGGAGCTGTCCAACGTCGCCAACCTGCCGATCACGATCTACCACCGGATGAAGATCGGCCAGCTCTCGTTCGTGCAGATGTCCGAGCCGTCGGCGAATCCGTACGGCAGCGACGGGCTCGGATCGAAGTACCAGGGCCAGCAGGGACCGACGCCGAGCCGCTACTGGCGGAACTTCCAGACGTGATCCTCGTCACCGGCGGCACCGGATTCATCGGACCGAAGGTCGTCCACGCCCTGCGGGCCGAGGAGCGCGACGTTCGCTGCCTCGTGCGCAAACCCGACCGGGCGGGGCCTCTGAAGGCATGGGGATGCGACCTCGTCCAAGGGGACGTCACCGACTCCGACAGCCTTCGGCGTGCGGCAGAGGGATGTGACTCGGTCATCCACCTGGTCTCGATCATTGCCGGGAGGCCTTCCGAGTTCCAGCGAGTGATGACCGATGGGACACAGAGCCTGGTCGCAGCAGCGCAGGCGGCCGGGGTGCGGCGGTTCGTGCTGATGAGCGCTCTAGGCGTCACGGAGCAGACACGCACGCTCGTCCCCTACTACGCGTCCAAGTGGGAAATGGAGCAGGCGGTGCACGCGTCGGGTCTCGAGCACGTGATCTTCCGGCCAAGCTTCGTCTTCGGCCGCGACGGCGGCGCGCTCCCGCTCTTCGTCCGGCAGGTGCGCTGGTCGCCTGTGACGCCGGTGATGGGCAGCGGCAAGCGGCTCCTCCAACCGATCTGGGTCGAGGACGTCGCGGCGTTCTTCGCGGCAGCGGTCGAGCTGCCCGCGGCGGCAAACAGGACCTTCGACCTCGGCGGCCCCGACCGCGTGAGCTGGAACGAGCTCTACGAACGGATCGCCCGCACGCTGGGCAAGCGGCGGCGGCGGCGGCTGCACGTGCCGGTGTCGGTGGCACGGGTCGGCGCGGCAGTCGTCGAGCACCTGCCGAGCCCGCCGCTGACGCGCGACCAGTTGACGATGCTCGAGGCCGGTGACAACGTCGGTGATCCAACGCCCGCCCGAGAAGCGTTCGGGATCGAGCCGATCGGCCTCGACGAGCAGCTCCGGCGTGCAGCCTGAGGTACCGTTCGCCTCGATGTCAACGGGCTCGGCGCGCAGGGTCGTCGTCGTCCTAGCGGCGACCGGTCTGCTGGCCGCCGGGTGCGGAGGAGGCGGGAGCGGCGGCGAGACGACGAGCGCGCCGCTCACTAAAGCCCAGTACCAAGCGAAGCTTCAGCAGCTCTCGAACGAGGTGGGCGCGCAGGTCAGGCAGTCGATCGGCGCCTCGACGAAGCTGAAGGAGAGCGACATCCCGAAACTCCAGGACTCGTTGCGTTCGTTCGGGAGCAAGATCGCCGCCCTGAACCCGCCGGCGCCGGTTCAGGATCTCAACACGCGCCTCGCCGCCGGCGTGCGCGGCCTCGCAGACGATCTGCCGAAGCTGGCCGCCGCGGTGAACTCGGCCCAGGACCCGTCCGCGGCGATCGCGGCGCTGTTCGGCGCCAAGTCGATCCAGACGCTGATCAGTCTTCAGCAGGCGTACAAGGACAAGGGCTACGACATCAGCAGCCTGCTCGACGCAGGCTCCGGTCCGTAAAGGCAAGGAACCGGGGACAGGTCTGTAAGACCTGTCCCTCTCTGTGCTCATAGATGGACCGAGGGCCGCTTGCGCGGCCCTCGTATCCGGTCTACCAGCCTGTATTAGCAGGGGCGCTTCCTGCCGCCCTCGTCCACCGGGGCGGCGGCGCTCACAGCGGTGTCCCCCACGCTGGCTAGGCGATTCCCCTCTTCAGGTACGGGGACACGCCCCTACCGGCTGGCACCTCCACTGCCCGTACTGTCATCGCTCAAGTCGGACCACCTCCTTTCCGCGGTGATCTCACTTTAGCGATTGGGTGAGGACGACGCTGAGCTCGAGGCCGCGGTCGAGCGGCACGGTGACACTCACCAGTGCCGGGTCCGCCTGCCGGGCGCGCGAGTACGCGCCGAGCGTCTCCTCGTGCGAAAGGACGTTGTCGGCGACGATCACCCCGCCGGGCTCGAGCTTCGGGCGCGCGAGCTCGAAGAAGCGCTCGTAGTCCTCCTTCTCGGCGTCGATGAAGACGACGTCGAAGATGTCCTCCAGGTCAAGGAGACGCGTCTGCGCATCCCCCTCGAAGAGCTCGGCCCAGTCTGCGAGCCCCGCGTCCTCGACGTTCCGCCGCCACGCTTCGCACTTGACCGGATCGTTCTCGATCGAGACGACACGCCCGCCGAGGATGCGGGCGGCGGCCGCAAGCCAGATCGTGGAGTAGCCGCGCGAGCCGCCGACCTCGAGCACCTCGCACGCGTTCTGCGGCGCGACGAGCGCGAACAGGAACCGCCCGGTCGAAGGGGCGACTGCCCGTGCCCTCAGCGCGCGCTCGACGCCGCGGTCACGCTCGTCCGCGTCCTCCGCCTCGAGCCGCGCGAGAACCGAACGCACGCGATCATCGACCATGCTCGGAGCTTACGGCAGGGCCTGACCGGAAGGGTCTGCCCTAGATCTCCACTTTGACCATGCCGTCGACGACGCGCACCGGATAGACCGATACCGGCTCGAAGGCCGGGAGCGTCAGGGCGTCGCCGCTCCGGATGTCGAAGTTCGCGCCGTGGCGCGGACAGATCACCACTCCCGTTTCCGGGTCGTACTCGCCCTCGCAGAGGGGGCCGTCGTCGTGAGAACAGCGATCCTCGATCGCGTAGTAGGTGCCGTCGAGGTTGTAGACGCCGACGGAGACGAGCCCTGCCGTGACGATCTTCATCTCGCCCGGCGGAAGCTCCTCGACCGGGCAGACGTCGAGTTCGGGCACGGCGGCCTGTCCCGGACCTACGTCAGCTCGAGCTCGTCGAGCTCGGCGAGGCTCTCGGGAAGCGGCGTGCCCTTGCCCTTGTGGAGCGCAACCTTGAGAGTCGTCAGGCCGAGGATGGCGCACTTGAGCCGAACGGGCGTCAGCGGGATCCCGATCTCCTCCAGGAGGTCCTCCTTCGGCATCGCCGCCACCTCGCTGGCCTTCCGGCCCTTGACCATCTCGGTCAGCATGGAGGTCGCCGCCTGCGAGATCGCGCAGCCGCGGCCCGAGAACTTGATGTCGTCGATCGTGTCACCGTCTTCGCCGAAGGCGACGTAGATCGAGACCTCGTCGCCGCAGAGCGGGTTCTGTCCCTCCGCCTGGGCGTCGGCGCCCTCCATCACCCCGTGCCCGCGCGGGTTCTTGTAGTGGTCGAGGATGACCTCCCGGTACAGCTGGTCGAACTCGCTCATCGCCGCTCGCCTTCGGCTCGCTTCACGAGCCATGTCGGTCGCGGCGACGAAAACCCGTACGACAGAGGGCAACCCATCATCCGAGCACCTCTTTGACCTTCTTCAATCCCAAGACGAGGCGGTCGATCTCCTCGGGGATCGTGTACAGGTAGAAGCTCGCGCGGTTCGTCGCCGCCACGCCGAGCCGTGTCATCAGCGGCTGGCAGCAGTGGTGGCCGGCGCGGATCGCGACGCCCTCCCAGTCGAGCACCTGGGCGACATCGTGCGGATGGACGCCGTCGACGTTGAACGAGACCAGGCCGACCCGGCGATCCGGCGGCGGCCCGTAGACGGTAACGAACGGCAATTCGGCAAGCTGCTCGAGCGCATACTCGGCCAGCACGTGCTCATGCTGCTCGATCGGCTCCAGCCCCACAGCCTCGAGGTAGTCGATCGCCACCCCCAGCCCGTACGCCTCGGCGATCGCGGGCGTGCCGGCCTCGAACTTGTACGGCAGCTCGTTCCAGAGCGTCTCCTCGACCTTCACCGAGCGGATCATCGAGCCGCCGAAATTGAACGGCGACATCGACTCCAGCAGCTCGCGGCGGCCCCAGAGCACGCCGACCCCGGTCGGCCCGCACATCTTGTGGGACGAGAAGGCGACGAAGTCGGCGCCGAGGGTTTGGACGTCGATCCGCCGGTGCGGAGCGGCCTGCGCGGCGTCGACGACCATGATCGCCCCCTCGTCGTGTGCCCAGGCGGCGAGCTTCTCGATCGGATTGATCGTGCCGAGCGAGTTGGAGACGAGGTTCGCCGCGACGACCTTGACGTTGCCGCCGGCCGCCACCTCGTCGAGGAGGTCGAGCCGCAGCTCGCCCAGATCGTCGATCGGGATCATCCGGAACTCCGCACCGGTCCGCTTCGCAATCTGCTGCCAAGGGACGAAGTTCGAGTGGTGCTCGAGCTCGGTGACGATCGCCAGATCGCCGGGGCCGAGGTTGTCCAGCCCCCACGCGTACGCGACGAGGTTCAGGCCCTCGGTCGCCTGCCGTACGAAGACGACCTCGCGGGTCGACGGTGCGTTGAGGAATGCGCGCACCTTCTCTCGTGCACCTTCGTAGCCCTCGGTCGCCCGCTCGGAGAGCGTGTAGACACCCCGGTGCACATTCGAGTACGAGGTCTCGTAGAACTCGCGCATGGCGTCGAGCACCTGACGCGGCTTCTGCGAGGTGACCGCGGAGTCGAGGAACGCGAGCGGCTTGCCGTGGATCGGCTGCTCGAAGACGGGGAAATCGGCGCGCAGGGCGTGCGCGTCGAGCGTGGTCTGTTCGGTGACCGCCATCGATTCAATCGTACAGACCGTCCTCGGCCCGGCCGCGCGGGTTTCTCCGTTCTCGAATAGGGCAAATCCAGTGAAAGATGCGCCAGAGCAGCTCCCCCGCCCGGACTCGATCCCGTACAAACGGATCGCGGCCCAGGGCGCAGGCCGAGGCGGCGCTGCGCGCACGGGTGGACGTCGAGGCAGCGGACACATGTCGGCTGCTGCTCGAGAATCTCGAGCATGTCGTCCGCGGAAAGCACCACGAGCTTCGGCTCGTGATCGCTGCCCTGGCCGCCGGCGGGCATGTCCTGATCGAGGACGTACCGGGAACGGCGAAGACGGTGCTGGCCCGGGCGCTGGCCCGGAGCATCCGGGGAGCCCGGGTCGCGCGCGTCCAGTGCACGCCCGACCTCCAGCCGACGGACGTTACCGGCCTTTCGATCTACAACCAGAAGACGCGCGACTTCGAGTTCCGGCCTGGACCGATCTTCGCGAACGTCGTTCTGGTCGACGAGATCAACCGGGCGATGCCGAAGACGCAGTCGGCGCTCCTCGAAGCGATGGCCGAGACGCAGGTGACGGTCGACGGCGTCACGCGGCCGCTGCCTCAGCCGTTCGTCCTGCTCGCGACGGATAACCCGATCGAGCACGACGGAACGTTTCCGCTACCCGAGGCGCAGCTCGACCGGTTCTTCATGCGCATCTCGCTCGGCTACCCGAGCCCTAACGACGAACTGGAGATCCTGCGCGACCAGCAACACGAGCACCCGCTCGATTCCCTCGGCCCGGTCGTGTCGGCGGCAGCGGTCAGGTCATTGCGGAGCGCGATCGCCGAGGTGTACGTCGACGAGCTGATCCAGCGCTGGATCGTCGGACTCGTCGGCGGCACCCGTGAGCTCGACACGATCGCGCTGCCCGCTTCCGTCCGCGGTTCGCTGGCGCTCGAGCGCGCCGTTCGCGCCTGGGCGCTCCTCGAAGGGCGGATGTACGTCGTTCCGGACGACATCGAGTTGCTCTTCTTGCCGGTGATCGCGCACCGGATCGTCTTCGCACCGTCATACCTCGCCACGATCCGCAGGCTGGGGCGCGAGGAGGCGCTCCGGCAGGTCTGGGAATGCTGCCTCGAGCTCGCACCGCGGCCCCAGGCTCTCTGAGCGACGATCCGGTCGTCCCGCTCGTCCCCCGGCGCCGGATCGCAGGAGTGCCGTACGGGGACACGCGCTCGATCCGCCGCGGCGGTCCGTTCGACCTGGTCGGCACGCGTCCGTACCTGCCCGGAGACGACCCGCGCAGGATCGATCGCCATGCGTCCGCCCGCCTCTCGTCAGTGAGCAACTGCGAGGAGCTAATCGTCCGCGAGCACCACGCGGAGGAGCGGTTGACGGTTGCGATCGCCGTCGATCAGAGCCAGACGATGAACCTCCATCCCGCCGGACTGCCCTGGCTCCACAAGCCGACCGCGGTCGCGGAACTCGAGCACGTCGTCGCCGCCAGCGCACAGCGCAACCGCTCCCGGCTCGTCCGCCTGGGGAACCTCCCGATCGACGAGGCGCCCGCGGCGGTCGGGGAGGGCAGCATCGTCTTCCTCGTCTCCGACTTCCTCTCCTTTCCACAGGACGAGGCGTGGGAGGACGCCTTCGCGCGCGGCTGGGACGTGGTCCCGGTCGTGCTCCAGGACCCGACCTGGGAGCAGAGCTTCCCGGACATCTCGGGGGTCTCCGTGCCGCTCTCCGATCCGCTCGGCCGGCTCCGGCCCGTCCTCCTGACCAGGCGCGAGGCGGCTCGACGGCGCGACGAGAACGAGGCGCGCTACGCGTCGATCGTCGGCCGCCTCGAGGACCTCGGCCTGGAGCCGGTCGCGCTCGGAACCTCCGACCCCGACGCGGTGCTGGAAGCCCTCCTCGCCTGGGCCGCCATGCGCCGGACCGCACTCGCATGGAGCGCCTGAGCGACTGGCGCGCAGCCGCCTGGCTCGCGTTCTGCCTCGCAGCGATCGCAGCGGCGGCTGCGTTGCTCGTGCCGGCGGGGACGAAAGACCATCGCGGCGCGCCGGTGAAGCCGACGATGAACGCAACTCTGGTTCCGCGTACCCATCTGTTCGGCGAGCCGGTGACGGCGACGATCGAAGTGCCCGCAGGGCTGTCGGTGAAAACCGGCTTCGCTCCCTACCGGGTGCTCAGCCGCAGCGTGACACAGCACGGCCGCAACGTCCGCTACCGGTTCGTGATCGACTGTCTCAGCTCCAACTGCGTCGGCGGCCCAGGAGCGGAGCACGAGATCCGCCTACCGCCCGTGACGATTGGCCTGCCGGGCGGCAAGTCGTTCGTCGGCTACTGGCCGCCGCTCCGCGAGGCATCGCGCCTGGCTCCCGACGATCTGGCGTCTCCCACGCTCCGCGGCGATCTGATCGAACCGGAGGGTCCGCCGGCACACGGCCATCGGACCTTGGTCGGGATCCTGCTCGCCGTCGGAGCCGCACTGGCCCTCGCAGCGGCCGCCGCAGTCGGCCTGCGGCGGCTCGCCTGGCGACCTTCGCCGTTCCGAAGCGAGACTTCCCGCAAGAATCCCTCCGACCTCGAGTACGCGCTGCTCGTCACAGGACTCGCTGCGGGCGGCGGAGCAGGAGAACGCCGTGCGGCCCTGGAGTCGCTGGCGGTCGCACTCGACCGGCGCGGCCTCGACGACCTCGCCCGCGAGGCTCGCGGCCTGGCGTGGTCGCCGCGCCAGCCGGCCGGTGAGTCGGTGCGCCGCGTGGCCGAGTCGGCGCAACGACGCGCCGGGAAGGTGCGCGCATAGACATGCGCACGATCCCGATCGCCGACGCGGGGCTGCTCAATCGAGCAGCAGCCCGAGAGCGGCGGATACGCGCCGCGCTCGTACTGGCGGCCGGAGTGCTCCTCGTTGCGGCAGTGCTGCTGGCTGCCCGCAGTCCGGGCCCGGCGCCGGCCGCGGCCCGAGGCGCCGGCGGCGGGCCGGTCACCGAGGTCGTCCTCGACGTGTCCGGCAGCGTCGGCCAATCGGCGTCCGGATTCGCCGGAAGGGCGTTGGCGCGCATCGGCCACAGCGGGGGCCGGGTCGGGCTGATCCTCTTCTCGGATTCGGCCCAGGAAGCCCTCCCGCCCGGAACCCCAGCCGCGCAGCTCCTGCCGTTCGCGCGCAGCTTCACACCGCCGAAGAGGCGCGGCGGCGACCTCTACGAGTATCAGGCGCTGTCCGACTCCAATCCGTGGCATCCGAGCTTCAGCGGCGGAACGAGGATCTCGACGGGCCTGACAGTGGCAACAGCAGCGCTGCGGCGGGACCGGATGCACGGGACCGCGCTGCTGATCAGCGACCTCGGCGACGCCCCGAGCGACCTCCGGAAGGTGAGCAACGTGCTCCTCGATCTCGACCACGCTGGGGTTGGGCTGACGATCCTCCCGCTCCCGAACGCATTGTCGATCGACGTGAGGTGGTTCAAGCGGCTCACCGGACCGGAGGCGTTCGCCCACCCGTTGCCGACCGCTACCAGACCGCGACAGAGCAGCCAGGGCCCGGTGGACTTCCCGCTGGCCCTTGCCGTAGTCGCCGGCCTGCTCGCAGTCGTTCTTGCCGCCGATGAGCTCGCCGCCCGCTCGCTGCGTTGGCGGGAGGCTGCCGAGTGAGACGCAGCCTCGTGATCGGGTCACTGCTGGCGGTTGCGGGCGTCTGCGGTTTCCTCGCGTACAGCGCGTTCTCGCATCAGCCGGCAGATCATCGAGACGGGTGGACGCTGGCGGCGGCGACGGCGCAGCGAGCCGAGCGCACGAAGGGACAGTTGCCGGCGATGAGGATCCGCGAGCAGGCCGCAGACCTTTTCCTCGAGGTCGCCGAGTCGGGTCCGCCGAAGGTGCGCTCGCGGGCGGCGATGCTCGCCGGCCTGCTTCGGATCCGCAACGCGACCGCCGACGCGACGCAGAGCCGGGCACTGCTGAACGACGCAAGCGCCTCGCTCCGCCAAGCGATCAGGCTCGATCGGCGAAACGACGACGCCGCGTACGACCTCGAGCTCCTGCTCGCGCAGGGCCGCGCCAGCGGACACCCGATCGGGCAGTCGTCCGGGTCGAAGCCGAATCACACGCGCGCCGGCAAACCGGACGCGGGAGAGCCCGGAACGGGCTACTGATGATCGAGTTCCTCACCCCGCTCGGCTGGGTGGTCGCCGTCGCCGCACTGGTCCCGGCCGGCGCCGTCGTGCTGCGCGCGCGGCGCGACGACCGCGTCCGGCAGCTGATCGGTCTCGGCGCGCCGCGGTTCGGCGTCCAGCTCGGCAGCGCAGTGGCCGCCGCCCTAGCGATCGCCCTGCTCGCCGCAGCTGCTGCGCGACCCGCGGTCCGCACCGGCTCGGAGGCCCGCGTGCGGACCGATGCCCAGGTTTTTCTCGTCCTCGACATCAGCCGTTCGATGCTGGCGCGGCAGCCCGCCGGCGGCGCGACCCGCTTCGAAAGGGAGCGCACAGCCGCCGACCGGTTCGCGTCTGCTCTCGTGGACGTACCGGTCGGGGTGGCCTCGCTGACCGATCGGCCGCTGCCGCACCTCTTCCCGACCATGGACCGCTCCGTCGTCTTCGATGTCATCCAGCGCTCGATCGGGATCCAGCGTCCGCCGCCCGAGGCCGGCACGAAGCTGCAGGGGCGCACGACCGGGTTCGACTCGCTCGGTCAACTCGGGCAGGCCGGCTACTTCGCCCCGCGCGCGAAGCACCGGCTCGCCATTCTCTTTACCGACGGGGAGAGCACGCTCTACGCGGCGAGATTGGTCGCGAAGCAACTCCACGTCGCGCACGTCGGGCTCTTGGTCGTGCGTTTCTGGCGGCGAGACGAGCGCGTCTTCACGAACGGACGTGCCGAGCGGTACCGGCCAGACCCGACCTCGGTCGTGCCCCTCGAGCGGTTGACCGCCCCCAGCGTCGGGCTCTTCGGCGAAAGCGAGCTCGCGCGGGCTGAGCACGCAGCCAGAAGCTGGCTCGGTCAAGGTCCGACCGCAACGGTCGGTCGGCCCGGCCGCCTCGAACTCGCTCCATACGCGGCACTGACCGCGCTGCTGCCGGTCGCCTTTCTAATCTGGCGCCGAAACCCGTAGCACGTTCGACCGAGCGCGCGTCTTGAGAGACTGCTTCGACCGTGCATCGCCTTCTCCGATTGGGCGTGCTCGCCGCTGCGCCGTGGCCGCTCGCCTACGCGTGCGCGACCCCGGCGCTCGTACGCGCCTACCCGCGCAAGACGGCAATCCGCGTCCTCTATCTCGCCGCCTACGTCGCCGTGGCGGTGCTATGCGCACTCCTCCTGCCGCTCCTGCTCGTGCCTCTTGCGATCGTGGCCGCCGCAGGGACGACTGTGGGGCTCTGGCTGATGCGACCGACTGCCGGCAGGGCCGCTCGACTGCCACCCGGTTCGCTTTCACTCGTCCCCGTCCGTCAGTTCGTCGACGAGCAGTTCATCGGCCGCCGGTTCGAACGCTTCGGGACCGTCACGAAGACGACCTGGCCGACGCTCACCGCCCCGGTCGTCTGCGTGTACGGCCTCCGCCGCGGGGCCGACATCCTCAGAACCGACGCGATGAGCCTCGGGCCCGTCGGCATCGCATTCAACCCGCTGATTCCGGCGGGGTTCCTCCGCAATATGGCGCCGAACGACCACCGCCGTTACAAGCGGCTGTTCCAAGAGGCGCTCACCGATGGAGTCGTCGAGGCTCGGCTTGCCGACTTCGACCGCGCGATCGGCGACGCGCTCGCAGACCTCGCTGCGGCGGAAGGGGAAGGCAGCGACCCGCGCCCGCACCTCGTGCGCGCGACCGTGGCAGCCTTCGTGCCCCTCCTCCTCGGAGTCGACTCGGGCTCGCCGGAGGCCGCCCGGGCTGTGGCCGTCTACGGGCGCATGGGCGAGTTCTTCGAACCCGCGAACGGCAACTCGGAGGCGCGTCGGAAATCCCTGGCTGAGATCGAGGAGCTCGAGGGCATCGTGCGTCACAGCGCGGGACAGGCTCTGGCCGCGCTGAAGGAGGGCCGCGAGCCGATGTCGAGCGTCGTTGGCGAGATGGCACGAGCCGAGCCGGCGGCTCTGGACGACCCGAATGTCACGCTCAACCTGGCCCTGTTGCTGCGCACCGCGTCCACGGACGTCGCGAGCCTGCTGCACTGGATCCTGAAGACGCTCGGCGACCATCCGGAGTGGTGCACGCGGGTTCGCGAGGACGACACGGGCGACGTTGCGCGACGTGTCGTGCTCGAGACGCTTCGACTGCACCAGAGCGAATTCATCCAGCGGGAGGCCCTGGAACCGCTCCACGTCGAGGGCTACGAGGTGCCGGCCGGCTGGTTCGTCCGCGTGTGCGTGCGGGAGAGCCATCGCGATCCGGCGGTCTTCGCCGCGCCCGATGCGTTCGATCCGGATCGTTTCGCGGGACGGCGTTTCTCGGCGTACGAGTACTCGCCGTTCGGCCGGCTAGAGCATCGCTGCATCGGCGTGACCACGACACTCGCGCTGTCGGGAATCCTCGTGACCAGGCTCTCCAACGACTACGACTGGACGGTCGTCAGAGACGGACCGAGCGAGTTCAACCGCTACCACTGGCGCCCGAGCCGGCACTTCCGGGTCCGGCTTGTCGCCCGTGAGACCGGCTAGGTCTGCGGTATCCGCGCCTCGAGGGCGTCCGCGAGCGCCTCTCGCACCGGTTCGAGCTCGATGCGGTCGAGGACGTCCTGGAAGAAGCCGCGGACGATCAGGCGCTCCGCCTCCGGCCGGGACAGACCGCGGGACATGAGGTAGAAGAGCTGCTCGCGGTCGACCTGGCCGAGCGTCGCGCCGTGGGTGCAGCGGACGTCGTTGGCGAGGATCTCGAGTCCGGGGATCGAGTCGGCGTGCGCCTGTTCGGACAGGAGCAGGTTCCGGTTCTCCTGGTACGCATTCGTCTTCTGGGCCTCGTGCTCGACCCGGATCATCCCCCGCCACACCGTCGTCGCCTGGTCGCGGAGCGCGCCCTTGAAGGCGAAGTCGGATGTGGTGTTCGGCGCGATGTGCTCCTGGAAGGTGTCGTAGTCCAGGTGCTGCTGGCCGTCGGCGAAGTACGCGCCCGTCACCCGCGAGGTCGCTCCCTGGCCGGCGAGATCGTTCTGGATGCGGGTCTTGCCCTTCTTCGAGCCGAACCCGCCGGCGACCCAGTCGAGCTCGGCATCTCGCTCCACACGGGCGTGGTGCGTTGCAAAGTGCCACGTCTCACGCGAGAGGTTCTGCAGCGAGACGTACTCGAGCTTCGCTCCCTGCTCGACGAAGAGCTCGACCGCCGCGTTCGTGTACGCCGCGAGCTCGGGCGATGCCGACGCGTACTCCTCGATCAGGCTGAAGCGAGCGCCCTGCTCCGCGATCACGAGCAGCCGCCAGAACAGCGATCCGTCTGGAGACGAGTTCGCAATCCTGACGTAGAGGGGCTGCTCCAGCTCGACTCCGGCCGGCACGTGGACGAGCAGGCCGTGCTCCCAGGTGGCGGCGTTGTGGGCGGTGAACTTGTCGTCGGCGCCGACGAGGGTCCCGAGCGGCGCGTGCTTGCCGAGGGGCTCGAAGGTCACCCCGTCCGGCGCGCGCTCGATCTCGATTCCACCCTCATCGACAACCGCGACTCCGGCGAGATCGAGGTCCAGCATGGACGCGTCCGGGGTCAGACCCCGGCCATGTCCGTTCTGGCCAAAGGCATCCGGGTCGAAGCCGGTCAGGTCCGTGAACCGCCAGGCCTCCTGCGTCGTGTCCGGCAGGGGCAGCTCGTTGTAGCGCTCGAGCGCCTGGGTCCTAGTCGCGTGGGGCATAGCGGCGGTGCAGCATCAGCGCATTCCCGTCCGGATCGTGGAAGAACGCCATGTGGCAGACCCCTGTGTCAAGGATCTCGCCCTTGAACTCGACACCTCGCTCCTCGAGTTCAGCCCGCCGTGCGGTGACATCGTCGACGCGGAGCGCGATGTCGTTCGGATTCGGCGCGAACGGGATGCCGACCTTCGACGGATCCCAGACACTGAGCGTGACCTGCCCGCAGGTCACCTCGAAGCCGATCGGCAACTCGCGCTCGAGCGGCAGGCCAAGCGTCTCGAGGTAGAAGCGTCGGGAGCGCTCCAGATCCTGCGAGACGATCGAGAGGAAGTCCACCTGCTCGACCTGCATCAGGGCATGCTCCCATCGCTGTACGGCGCGTAGCGGTGGTGGAGCATCAGCGCGTTGCCGTCAAGGTCGCTGAAGAACGCCATATGGCAGACGCCGGTGTCGTAGACCTCCGGAAACGACAACTCTACGCCCGCCGCCCGGAGACGGTCCATCGACGCGGCGACGTCGGGAACGCGCAGCGCGATCGCGTACTCGGGTTCGTAATTGCCGTCGGCGAAGGCGTGACGCTCGTCGCCCTTCTGCTCCGGCGTGCTGGTGATCAGAGTGACGTTCCCGGCGTCGAACTCGGGCCACTCGTCGTTGGACAGCGGATTGCGCCTCAAACCGAGCGTGCCGCCGTAGAACTCGGTCGCAGCGCCGCGGTCCCGTACGTTCACGCCGAGAAAGTCCGTCCGCTCGACGTCGCTGACCTCGATCTCCCGGGTCTGGAGCGGTGCGTACCGGTGGTGCAGGAGGAGCCGGTTCCCGTCGGGATCCGCGAACGGTGCGCCGTGGCAGACGCCTGAGTCGAAGGTGTCCCGGCTGAACGCGACACCTGCGCCCTCTAGCTTCGCCCGCCCTGCCGCCACGTCGTCCACGCCGAGTGCAATCCCGCCGCCGAACATGGAGAGCGCGATCGTCAGGTTGCCGGTCTCGTACTCCACCCAGCGGTCGCCCGAGGTGTTCGGGTTCCGGGCGAGGCCGAGCGTCTCCCCGTAGAACTCGTCAGCACCGCTGAGATCGGAGACGGGGACGGCGATGAAATCGACGCGCTGAGCGTCGATCAACCCACACCTTGAAATCTGCTCGCAGATTTCGAGCTAGCCAACAGAGCCTTCCATCTGGAGCTGGATCAGGCGGTTCATCTCGACCGCGTACTCCAGCGGCAGCTCCTTCGTGATCGGCTCGACGAAGCCGGAGACGATCATCGCCGACGCCTCGGCCTCGGAGAGCCCGCGCGACATCAGGTAGAAGAGCTGCTCCTCGCCGATCTTCGACACGGTCGCCTCGTGGCCGATGTCGACGTCGTTCTCGTCGATCCGGATGTACGGGTACGTGTCGGAGCGCGAGTCCTCGTCGAGGATCAGCGCGTCGCAGACAACCTTCGAGCGGGCGCCGTGGGCGCCCTTCGCCACCTCGAGCAGCCCGCGGTACCCGGCGCGACCGCCGTTCTTCGAGATCGACTTGGAGGTGATCACCGAGGACGTGTTCGGCGCGACGTGGACGGCCTTGCCGCCAGCGTCCTGGTGCTGACCCGAGCCGGCGAACGCGATCGAGAGCACCTCGCCGTGAGCGCCCTCGCCCATCAGCCAGATCGCCGGGTACTTCATCGTCAGCTTCGAGCCGAGGTTCCCGTCCACCCACTCCATCGTCGCGTTCTCGTACGCGACCGCCCGCTTGGTGACGAGGTTGTAGACGTTCGTCGACCAGTTCTGGATCGTCGTGTACCGGCAGCGCCCGCCCGGCTTGACGATGATCTCGACCACCGCCGAG
>JBKPPY010000005.1:0-18043 GCA_046733845.1 Actinomycetota bacterium
GGCAGCGTCGGCGGGCCAAGCCCACCGACGCGCCCTAACTGCGAACTACGCGTGGGTAGGCTAGGCCCCCGTGTGGCGCAGGCTCCTCTGGGCATCGCTCGGCCTCGCGCCGATCACGATGGTCATCCGCTTCGCCTTCGATGTCGGCGATGTGACGTTGTTCGTGCTCGCGGCGATCTCGCTCGTGCCGCTCGCGTGGCTGATCGGCGAGGCCACCGAGCAGGCTGCCAAGCAGACAGGCCCGGGAATCGGCGGCTTTCTGAACGCGACCTTCGGCAACGCCCCGGAGCTGATCATCGCGTTGTTCGCAGTCAACGACGGCCTGGTCGAGGTCGTCCGCGGCTCGCTGACCGGCAGCGTCGTCGGCAACCTCCTGCTCGTGCTCGGCGCCTCGTTGATCGTCGCCCCGGCGAAGGAGATCGACCGCCGCTCCGCGCTGATCTCGGTAGGCCTCGTGCTCATGGCCACGTTGCTGTTCACGATTGTCGCCGCCACCGACTGGAACGGCGGTGTCAGCGATCACACGCTCAAAGTCCTCTCCATTCCGATCTCGGTCGTCCTGCTGTTCGTCTACCTCGGGGTGACCGCGTGGCAGCTTCAACGCCACCGCCTGCTGCACGCCGGCGCAGACCTCGACAGCTCCGCCTGGCCGCTGCGGGTGACGTTGCTCACGCTCGGTGTTGCGACGGCCGCGACCGCAATCATGGCCGAGATCCTCGTCGGTTCGATCGAGACGTTCGCCGAGAGCCTTCACCTGAGCGACTTCTTCGTCGCCGCGGTCATCGTCGCGATCGTGGGCAACGCGGCGGAGCACGGCGGAGCGGTAATCGTCGCCCGCCGCGGCCGCGTGAAGCTGGCGACAGAGATTGCCGTCTCGTCGAGCGCGCAGGTCGCCGTCTTCCTGATCCCGGCGGTCGCTGTGGTCTCGTGGGCGATCACGCCGCTCTCGTTCGCGTTCCGACAGGTGGAGATCGGCGTGATGGGCGGCGCGGCGATCCTCGCCGGCTTGATGCTGGTGCAGGGCCGGTCGAGCCACTGGCGCGGCTGGGTCCTGCTCGCCGGCTACGCGGTCGCGGCGGCGATCTTCTACAAGGCCGGCGGGCGTTAGCTAGGCGAAGGTGGACGGCTCCCGGGTCACCGGGTACGTCGCCCAGTACAGCTTCTCGATCCCGCCTTCGGCGTCGCGCACGACTCGCAGCAACTCGCCGCGCTCGCGGCCCTCCGCCACCCGGAAGGCATCGACGCCGTCTGACTCGAAGATCGACACCGCGCGCGGCTTGTCGTTCTCGGTTGGTCGGGCGTGCAGTCGGCCTCCCTCCCACCAGAAGACGAACGGCACCCCCTCGGTCCACCAGATCCCGAGCAGCTCCGCCACCGCCGGCGGGGGCTCCGTTTCCGGGCGCCACTGGTCCTGCTCCGCCCCGTAGAGCTCGAGCGCCTTCTCGACCAGGTCGCCGGTGATCTCCTCGACCGCGGCCGCGGGAGTCGACGCATTCGTGACCAGCGCCGCGCCGATTCCATCGGCGCACCGGCCGAGCAGCATCGCGAGGAAGCCCGGCATCGCCCCGCCGTGCCCAAAGAACACGCGCTCGCCGCGGCGCACGAGCTGGAGCCCGAGCCCGTGCCCGAGCGTCCAAGCCCCCGGGTCGTCCATGATCTGCACTTGGTGCATCGCCTCGATCGAGGCGAGATGGCGTGCCCACTCGCACAGATCGGACGGCGTGCTCCACAGGCTGCCGACCGCTTCGACCCCGTCGCCCTCGAGCGCGGGCTCCGGCCGGAGCGTCCTCGCGTACGGATCGACGTAGTACCCGCGGGCGGCCGGCTCGACCGATTGCCACGTTGTCCGAGTCAGGCCGAGTGGCCGAATCAACTGCTCGTCGACGAAGTCGGCAAACGCCGTGCCAGCGACCCGGGCGACGATCTCGCCGAGCAGCGCATACGCCAGATTGGAGTAGTGCCAGCGCTCCCCCGCGGGAAGCACGAGCTCGGCGTCGGCGAGGCGTCCGAGCAGCTCGTTGCCCTTCGGGAACTCGAGCGTCTCCCAAACCTCGCCGGGCGGCTCGCGCTGCAGGCCCGAGCTGTGCGCGAGCAGACGGCGGGGCGTGAGCTCGCCGAAGCGGACGTCGTGCACGTACTGGTCGATCGGGTCGTCGAGCGCGAGGCTTCCCTCCTCTCGCAGGAGCAGCACGGCGGCGGCCGTGAACGTCTTCGTGATCGAGCCGATCCGGTACTGCGTCTCCGGCGTTGCGTCGCGGCCGGTGTCGTCCGCGATCCCGATCGTCTCTGCCCAAGCGGTCTCACCGTCGCGGTAGACGGCGGCCGACACGCTGGGCAGGCGGTAGCGCACCTGGCCGCGCCGGAGGATCTGCGTCAGCTCAGGCTGGTGCAAGGACTGCGAGCGCCTTCGGAATCAGCTCGATCGCCTGGTCGACGTCGTAGTCCGTCACGCCCATGTGGGTCGCCACCCTGAGTACACCCGGACGGAGCCTTCCGACGCGAACGCCCTGCTCGGCGATTCGTGCCTGAGCGTCGGCAACGTCGATCCCGATCGAGTCGACGTCGATCCCGACGAAGTTCGTCTCGGTGCCGTCAACGTCGACGGGCAGCCCGGCCGCCGCGAGACCCTCGGCCAGGCGCTTGGCCCGTGCGTGATCCTCGGCCAGCCGCTCCCCGTTGTGGTCGAGCGCGTAGAGCATTCCGGCGGCGACGACACCCGCCTGGCGGAGCGCCCCGCCGAACAGGAACTTCAGCCGCCACGCCTCCTCGATCCGCTCCTCTGAGCCGGCCAGGATCGCCCCCATCGCGCAGCCGAGTCCTTTCGAGAAGCAAATTTGCACCGTGTCGGCGAGCCGTCCGTACTCCGCCGGTGCGAGTCCGGAGGCGACCGAGGCGTTCAGCAGTCGGGCGCCGTCAAGGTGCACCGGCAGCCCGAGCTCGTGCGCCGCGTCGATCGAAGCGGTCAGTTCGTCGAGCGGCCAGACCCGCCCGCCGGCGCTGCGGTGCGTCTGCTCGAGGACGACGATCCGCGCCGGTTGGAGCCAGTCCGCCGTCGCGGCCGCGCGCCGGATCTGCTCCGGCGTGATCCGCCCGGCGTTCCCGAGGAGCGGGCAGGCGATCAGTCCGGAGTGGACGGCCGGGCCGCCCGCTTCGAAGATCAGAATGTGCGTCCGTTCCTCGGCGATCAGCTGCCCGCCGGGCCGGGTGAGCACGCGCAGGGCGATCTGGTTCGCCATCGTCGCGGTCGGCAGGAAGAGCGCCCGCTCTTGACCGAGCAGCTCGGCCGCGCGCCGCTGGAGCTCGTTGACGGTCGGGTCTTCCTGCTCTTGCTCGTCGCCGACCTCGGCCCCGGCCATCGCGGCCAGCATGGCCGCGGACGGCTTCGTCGCAGTGTCGGAACGGAGGTCGATCACGGCCGCCAGCCTAGCGGGCCGAGCGAAGCTCCAAGCCCCCGCCCTGGGTGGGGGCTGAACCCCTTGCCCCTAGCGGCGAGGCTAGCGGGGAAACCGTGACTCGTCTGTGCCAGTTGGGTGCCGAATCGCCGCACACTGCGCCATGCAGAAGGGGCTACCGTGCACGCGTGGATCTGGCGCTTCTGACCGAGCATCTCGCCGCAGCGGGTGAGCCCGCCTACCGCCTGCCGCAGATCTGGGAGTGGACTGCGCGGGGCGCGTCGGACTACGACGAGATGACGAACCTCCCGGCTCGGTTGCGGGCCGACCTGGGCCGCGCGGTCCCGTTCTCGACGCTCCAGGTCGAGCGCGAGTCCACATCCCGCGACGGCACGCGGAAGACGCTGTTCCGCACAGCCGACGGACGCCCGGTCGAGGCCGTCCTCATGCCATACCGGGACGGCCGCCGCTCGGTCTGCCTGTCCTCGCAGTCCGGGTGTCCGCTCACGTGCACGTTCTGCGCCACCGGCGGGATGCGCTTCGGCCGCAATCTGACCGCCTCGGAGATCCTCGACCAGGCGCTCCACTTTCGCCGGATGGAGCCGATCGACCACTGCGTCTTCATGGGTATGGGCGAACCGCTGCTGAACCTCGAAGAGGTGCTCGAGGCGGCAAGACGCCTTCCCGACGTTGGCGTCACCCACCGGCGCACCACGATCTCGACCGTAGGTTGGCTACCGGCGCTCCGTCGGTTCGTCGACGAAGTCGAGCAGCCGATCCGGCTGGCCCTTTCCTTACACGCAGCCGATCCGGCACTCCGGTCGCGGCTGATGCCCGTGAACGACCGCTACCCGCTTGAGGAGGTCGTCGCCGAGTGCCGCCGTTACGTGACGAAACGCCGCCGGCGGGTCTTTGTCGAGTACGTCATGCTCGCCGGCGTCAACGACAGCCCTGCGCAGGCGACGCAGCTCGCCGCCCTGCTCGACCCGGAAGCGTTCAAGGTCAACCTGATCCCGTACAACCCGACCGGCGCGTTCGACGGATCATCACGCGCCGCAATCGCGGCGTTCAAAGCCGTGCTCGACCGGCACCGCCTCCCTACGACCGTGCGCCTGACCCGCGGACGCGACATCGACGCCGCCTGCGGCCAGCTCGCGGCCCGTTCCGAAGCCGCGGCCTAGAATGCCCGCCTCGCGGCGTCGCGGGGCTTTGCCCGGGGACGCTCGCTCGGATCAGCCGTACAGGGGCGCGGAAGCGACCCAGGCCCGGTCGGAAACGAGCGCCGCCGCGTCCTCGAGGCGCCCTCGTGCGAGCAGAGCAGCAACCGGATAGCAGAGGTCGGCGCCGACGATCGGGAACAGGCGCAGCAGGTCGGCCGGATCTTCCTCCACCGCAGGCTCCGCCGGCTGCTCGGCTCGCCGCAGGTGCCACTTCCATTCCATGCCCCAGCTTTCGGCGCACGGAGCCCCTCGGTCAATGGGCCGTCCGGCTCAATCTCGGCGTCGCCGGACCCAGAACAACAGTGCGCGCTACGCCGCCGGCCGTTCCCGTCCACGCGGCGGAAAGCGATCGAGGACCCACTCAGCGTCGAGCGGCTCGATCCCGTAGGGCCTTCCACCGACCGGGACGAAATCGCCGGTCCGCGGACTCATCGCCAGCCGGGCCTCGACCGGATACCAGCGGTTGTGCCGGTCGATCACGTCGTTGACTGCGTCGAACGACCACCGGCCCGCCAGGTCGCACCAACACCGCTCACGCTCGTCCGGGTCGGCCACCGCCTGGCTCAGCTCCAGCCAGGCCACCTCCAAGCGCTCGGCATGCGCCGCGATCTCCTCCTCGATCTGCCGCAGCCGCTGCACATACGCCGGAGGCCCGGCGATCGATCGCGCGTAGCCCTCGACGCTCGGCGAGAAGTTGCGGAGCCGTGACGGAAGCGGCTTGCCGACGAGCGGGCTGCCCGCGAGGTCCTCGGTGAGACGCTCTGTCTCTCGCCGCTCGCGCTCGGACGGACCATGAGGTTGGTGTTCGCCCATGATCCGCTCGCGTTCGCGGCGGTCCACCCCTAGGCCCCCTCCGACACCGTCGCCGCCGGTTCGGCCGACAGGTCTGGGTGCTGCTCGAACCCGTACCGGACGACGGCCCGCTTCGCGGCCTTCACCTCGTCGAGCCGCCCGACCGGACGCGTGTGCGGTGCCGCGTGGACGAGCTCCGGGTCCTTCGCCGCCTCCTCGGCGATCGCCAACATCGCATCGCAGAACTCGTCCAGCCGTTCCTTCGGCTCGGTCTCGGTCGGCTCGATCATCAGCGCCTCCGGGACGATCAGCGGGAAGTAGATCGTCGGCGGATGGAAGCCGTAGTCCATCAACCGCTTCGCGACGTCCAGGGCGGACACGCCGTGTTCCTTCTTCAGCGTCCGCGCCGAGAGCACGAACTCGTGCATGCACAACCGGTCGAACGGCAGGTCGTAGGTGTCCTTCAGCCGGGCAAGCAGGTAGTTCGCGTTCAGGACCGCGGCCTCCGACATCTCGCGCAGATACGGGCCGTACGCGCGGATGTACGCGTACGAGCGCACGAAGACGCCGAACGGCCCGGTAAAGCCGCGCACCTTGCCGATCGACTTCGGCCGGTCGAAGTCCCGGGCGAAGCTGCCGTCCTCGCGGCGAACGACCGCCGGTGCCGGCAAGAAGGGCTCGAGAGCAGCCGCAACCGCGACCGGCCCTCCGCCCGGCCCGCCGCCCCCGTGCGGCTGCGAGAACGTCTTGTGCAGGTTGATGTGCACGACGTCGAAACCCATGTCTCCCGGCCTGGAGATCCCGCAGACGGCGTTCAGGTTCGCGCCGTCGTAGTACATGAGCGCGCCGGCGCCGTGGAAGATCCGCTCGATCTCCTCGATGTTCTCGTCGAAGAGGCCCAGCGTGGACGGGTTCGTGAGCATCAGGCCCGCTGTCCGCGGACCGACTTTCCCGCGCAGGTCGTCGACGTCGACGTTGCCGCGTGCATCGGTCTTCACGCCGACCAGCTCGAACCCGGCCATCGTCACGCTTGCCGGGTTCGTCCCATGCGCCGTGTCGGGGATCACGATCTCCCGCCGCTGCTCGAGCTCGCCCCGGCCGGCGAAATAGGCCCGGAAGAGCATCAGGCCGGTGAGCTCGCCCTGGCTGCCGGCCGCCGGCTGGAGCGAGACCGCCGGCAGGCCTGCGACCTCGGCCAGGATCTCCTGGAGCCGCCACATCAGCTCCAGCGCGCCCTGCGCCCCGTCGTCCTCCTGGAGCGGATGCAGATCCCGGAAGCCGGGAAGGAGGGCAAGCCGCTCGTTGACCCGCGGGTTGTACTTCATCGTGCAGGAGCCGAGCGGATAGAAGCCGGTGTCGATGCCGAAGTTCCGTGTGGTCAATTCGGTGAAGTGGCGGACGAGTTCTGGCTCGGCCACCTCAGGGAGCCTCGGCGGCTCGGCGCGGGCCAGCTCCGCGGGGACCTCCGCCGGGCGAAGGTCGTAGTTCGGGAGGCTGGATGCGCGCCGCCCCGGGCGTGAGCGCTCGTAGATCAGTTTTGTCATGCGGTCACCTCGGCGATCACCTCGGCGAGGCGGTCGATCTGTGCAGGCGTCCGCTTCTCGGTCACCGCGACCAGTAGCGCATCGTCCATGCCCTCGTAGTCCCGGCCGAGCGCGTACCCGGGATGGACGCCTCGGTCACGCGCCGCGCGAACGAGCTCGCGGCCGTTCCGTCCGACCCGAACAGCAAACTCCTTGAATGTTGCCCGGTTGGGAAACGCGAGCTCGGCGCCCGCTGCGAGGAGCTGCTCCTTCGCGTACTCCGCGAGGGCCATGCAGGTCTCCCCCACCTCTCTGATCCCCTGTGGTCCCAGCCAGGTCAGGTGGACGAGACCTCCGAGCGCGAGCAGCGTTTGGTTCGTCGTGATGTTCGACGTTGCCTTCTCGCGGCGGATGTGCTGCTCGCGAGTCGCGAGCGTCAGAACGAAGCCGCGCGCACCGTTCGTGTCGGTGGTCTCGCCAACGATGCGACCCGGCATGCGCCTGATGTAGTCGGACCGGCAGGCGACGAACCCATAGTGTGGCCCGCCGAACGATTGCGCGTTGCCCGCACTCTGACCCTCGCCTATGGCCAGCGCACAGCCGTAGTTCCCAGGTGCCTCCAGGACGCCTAGAGAGATCGGATCGACATGGGCGATCGCCAACGAGCCCGCGTCGTTCGCCGCCGCTGCGAGATCGGGCGCGGGCTCCAGACAGCCGAAGAAGTTCGGTTGCTGGAAGATCACGGCAGCCGCGTCCTGGGCCGAGGCGGCGAGCGCGGCCGGGTCGGTGACGCCGCCCGCGTGGGGTACCTCGACGACCTCGAGCCCGAAGCCGGGCGCATACGTCTTCACGACCTGGCGCACCTGCGGGTTCGTCGCCTCCGTCACGACGATCTTCGAGCGACCGGTCGCGTGCTTCGCCATGTAGCAGGCGTCGGACGCAACCGTGGTGCCGTCGTAGCCGGAGGCATTCGAGACATCCATGGCGGTCAACTCGCAGATTGCCGTCTGGTACTCGAAGATCGCCTGAAGCACACCCTGGCTCATTTCGGCCTGGTAGGGCGTGTATGCGGTGAGGAACTCGCCGCGAGAGATGATCGTGTTCACGACCGCCGGGACGTAGTGGTCGTAGATACCTGCGCCGAGGAACGACAGCTCGGCCCCGGTGTGCGCGTTCTGAGCGGCGAGCTCTTCCAGGTGCGCGACCAGTTCGGGCTCCGACAGCGGCGGCTCGAGGTCGAGCCTTTCTGGAAACCGGACACCAGCCGGAATGTCGGCGAAGAGGTCCTCGACAGACGAAACGCCGATCGCCGCGAGCATCTCCTCCCGGTCGGCGTCGGTCAGCGACAGGTGGCTCATGACGTGATCAGAGTGAGGCGAGATGACTCGTGTAGGCGGCGGCGTCCATCAGCGCACCGGCTTCGGACGGATCGGCCACGCGGATGCGAACGAGCCAGCCCTCCCCGTATGGGTCCTGGTTCACCGTCTCGGGCTCGTCGACCACCTTCTCGTTCACCTCGAGGACCTCGCCGGAGAGGGGCGCGATCAGGTCGGACACCGCCTTTACCGACTCGACCTCACCGTAGTCGCCGTCCTTGGAGAGGCTGGCGCCGACGTCCGGCGGCTCGTAGTGGACGAGTTCGCCGAGCGCGTCCTGGCCGTACCAGGTGATGCCGAGGGTGGCCGTGTCACCCTCGATCCGGGCCCAGTCGTGCTCGGGGTGGTACTTGAGATCGTCGGGGTAGCTCTCCTCCGCCACGTCGTCACTCCTCTCGTCGGTAGATCGGCTTGTCGACCGTGCGCGCGCGGCGCGTGCGTCCGCGAACGTCGATGATCAGTTCGTTTCCGGCCTGTGCGAGAGCGGAGGGGACGTATCCCATGCCGATGCCCCGGTCGAGCATCGGCGAATGGGTGCCGGACGTGACCTCCCCGCCTTCGAGGATCGGCATCCCCTGGCGCGGGACTGCTCGCTCCTCCATGACGAAGGCGGCCAGCCGCCGCTCGGGGCCTGCGTGCTTGATCCGCCGGAGCGCCTCGGCGCCGGTGAAGTCCTTGTCCAGCGCGCAGACCCACCCGAGGCCGGCCGAGATCGCATCGATGTCCGGTCCGATGTCGTTGCCGTGCAACGGGAAGCAGACCTCGAGCCGCAGGCTGTCGCGCGCACCCAGGCCGCACGGCGTCACGCCGCGGTCGAGCAATGCGTCCCACAGCGCGCCCGCGTCCTCGGCCATCACCATCAGCTCGACGCCCTCTTCGCCGGTGTAGCCCGTGCGATTGATCATGCAGGTGACGCCGGCGACCGCGCCCTCGGCGAATGTGAACGCGGGCGCCGACGGCAGCCCGAGCCGCTCGAGCGCGTGCGGCCCCTGAACCGCGATCAGGCCGTACTCGTCCGATACGTCGCGAACGTCGGAGCCCGGGACCTCACGCTCCTTCAACCAACTGAAGTCCTCGTCGCGGTTCGAGGCGTTCACAATCAGCAGGTATCGGAACGGATCGAGCTCGTAGACGATCAGATCGTCGACGATCCCGCCGTGTTCGTTCGTGAGCAGCGTGTACTGGGCGGCGCCGGGCGCGATCCGCTCGAGGTCGTTCGAGAGCAACGACTGGAGGAGCTCGCGTGCCCGCGGCCCCTCGACCTCGAGCTCGCCCATGTGCGAGACGTCGAAGGCGCCGGCGTCGGCCCGCACCGCCCGGTGCTCCTGGATGACACCCTCGTACTGCACCGGCATGTCCCAGCCGGCGAACGGCACCATCCGCGCCCCAAGGGCGACGTGGCGATCGTGCAGCGGCGTGCGGCGAAGCGTCTCCTGCACCGGGGCGGATGCTACTCCACCCCTTGCGCCGCCTCCTCCGGACCCCAGGGCTCTGCCCAGCGGTCAGGCCTTGATGGAGAAGGCCCGCGTCGCGGGCCTAGCCCTCCCTCCTCAGCCGTCGCGGAGGAACGACGGCACGTCGAGCACCTGCGACGGCACGTCGAAGCCCTGATCCGGCTCCCGTGCGGCCGGCGCCTCCGAGGCGGGCACGCGCTGGCGCTCCGACCGCCAGCCGCGCCGGCGCTGCTGCCCGAACCCGGTGGCGATCACGGTGACGCGAACCTCGGCGCCCATCGAGGAGTCGATCACGGCGCCGAAGATCACGTTCGCGTTCGCGTCCGCGGCCGCAGTGACGACCTCGGCGGCCTCGTTCACCTCGAACAGGCCGACGTCCGGGCCGGCCGTGACGTTGAGCAGGATCCCGGTGGCGCCCTCGATCGACGACTCGAGCAGCGGCGACGACACGGCGATGCGCGCGGCCTCGGCGGCCCGGTTCTCGCCGGCGGCGCTACCGATGCCCATCAGCGCCGAGCCTGCTTCGCGCATGATCGTGCGCACGTCCGCGAAGTCGAGGTTCACCAGCCCCGGCACGGTGATCAGGTCGGTGATGCCCTGGACGCCCTGACGAAGCACGTCGTCGGCGAGCCGGAACGACTCGAGCACGGACGTGTTCTTCTCGATCACCTGAAGCAGCCGGTCGTTCTCGATCACGATCAGCGTGTCGACGTACTCGCGCAGGTCGTTGATGCCGACCTCGGCCCGCTCCGAGCGCACCCGGCCCTCGAACGCAAACGGCTTCGTCACGACCCCGACGGTCAGAGCACCCAGCTCCTGACCGAGCGCAGCAACGGTCGGCGCGGCACCGGTGCCCGTGCCCCCGCCCTCGCCGGCGGTGACGAAGATCATGTCTGCACCCTTCATCGCGTCCTTCAGCTCGTCGCGCGATTCGTGGGCGGCGGCCCGGCCGACCTCGGGGTCGGCACCGGCCCCGAGACCCCTCGTGACCTGCGAACCGATGTGGATCTTCACGTCGGCGTCGCTCATCAGCAATGCCTGCGCGTCCGTGTTCACGGCGATGAACTCGACGCCGGTCAGCCCGGCCTCGACCATCCGGTTGACCGCGTTCGTCCCGCCGCCGCCGACCCCGATCACCTTCAGGACGGCGAGGTAGCTCCCGCTCTGGTCTCTGGTGCTCATGATCGCGTCCCCGTCTCTAGCTCTCAATGTCAACTTCAGGATCGGGGTATGAAACCCCGGTTCGTCCCCGCAGGGTAGGGGCTGGTACCTCCCTTGTCAATGCGATTTGCAGGCGAAAACACTCAATCTCAACCTTCGACTTGAGGGTTGTAGCCAGCAACCGGGCGCTCGGGAACGCTGACGTCGACGTAGGCGGCCCCGTGCGTCATGGGCAGGATCTGCCTCGCGATCGCGAGCTTCAGGCGCAGATCGCCGGTATCCCCGAGGCGGAGCTTGGTGCCCGACGAGAGCACGAGCGTCAGCCCGCCCTCCCCGGTCAGGACCTGGCGGACTCTGCCGGCCAGGCGGAGCGACCCGAGCGGCGCTACCGCCGCCACACCCATCGCCCCAGCGCCGTCGAGCGTGGCATTGACGGACACGTCGGCCGAGGCCGGCAGCCAGATGCGCGGCAGGTGCGGGTAGGGCCGCTTGAGGTGCTCCAGCACCCGTGCCGACGAGGAGACGAGCCAGGCTTCGCTCCCGCGCCGCAGCACGGCCACCGGGCGCTCCAGCCACACGCGCACCTTCAAGGTGTGCGGGAAGTCCCGGTCGAAGTGGGCCTCGGCCACCTCCGGCACCGACGCGAGCCTCCGCTCGGCATCACGCCGGTCGAAGCGCACGAGGCTCTCGCCGAGGTACGGGCTCAGCGCAGCCCGGATCCGGGCGGCAGTCGCTCCCGGTGCACCGTCGACGGCGATCCGGTCCAGCGAGAACACGCCGGTCTGCCGAGCTCCGACGTACGCGCCGATGCCGGCCCCGACGAGGACGAGCGCGATCAGCGCGACCAGGAGCGGACGTGGCGCCGTTCGCGGCGTAGACAGGCTGGGGCGGCTTGTGGCCACGGCAGCTTGGGGTTCGCCGCCGAGGTCTCTGGTCCTTGCCCGGTTCTAGGAGGGTTTGGCCAAACGTTGCTCGTCGTCAGGATGCGATGGGCAAGTGCGAGGCAAGGACGCAGGGAGGCCCGATAGTGGGCTAGCTATCGGGGCGACTGAGGACGCGGCAGCGCGCCGCCCAGCGCGGCCTGGCGGCACAGACCATGTCTCGCCAAGCCCTCCTAGGTCGGAGGCGCGCCTGACCCGGGGAGCTCGATGTCGCCCAGCAGCTCGACCTCGCGCTCGAGCACGACGCCAAACTGCTCGAGCGCCCGACGCCGCGCCTCCGCCATCAACCCCAGCGCGTCCCGCGCCGTGGCACCGCCGGCGTTCTCGATGAAGTTCGCGTGCCGTGGCGAGATGAGCGCGCCTCCGAGACGGTGGCCCTTCAGCCCGCACTGCTCGATCATCCGCCCGGCACCGAGCTCGTGCTCCGGGTTCTTGAAGACGCTGCCGAACGTGCGCTTGTTCGTCGGCTGCGTCTCCTTGCGCCGCGCTTGCATGGCGGCGATCGTCTCCTTGATCTCGGCGGCCGGCCGCGGCGCGAGCCGGAACTCGACCTGGGCGACGACTTGAACGGAGGTCAGCGCGGAGTGTCGGTACGAGAGGTCGAGGTCGTCGGCGGAGAGCCATCTGGCGCCGTTCGCATCGACGACCAGCGCACGCTCGAGAATTGCGCGCCAGTCGCTGCCGTAGGCGCCCGCGTTCATCCGCACACCGCCGCCGGCAGTTCCCGGGATGGCGCAGGCGAACTCGAACCCACCGAGGCCGGCGGCCCGCGCGCGGTGGAGGCAGACGGCGTTTGCCGCTCCGCCCCCAGCCACGAGTAGCTCGTCCCGCACGTCGACCGAGGCCAGGTCCCCCTCTAGCCGAAGTACGGCCGCGTCGACTCCGTCGTCGGCGGCAAGGACGTTCGACCCGAGGCCGATCGGTCGCGCGTCGAGACCCTGCTGTGCGGCCCAGACGAGGATCTCCTGCAGTTCGTTCACCGTTCCGGGCCGTGCGAATGCGCGGGCGGGCCCGCCGATCCCGACGGTCGTCATTCGCGCCAGCGGAACGCCGGCTTCGATCGCCGGCGGGGCCGTCACGCGTCCCCTTCCGACTCGTCCGGTCCGGGACGCCTTTGGGAGCGCCCCACCTCCCCGTCCCATGGCGCGAGCCTAACCGGCAAAAGCACGCTCGCGGGTGACGAGAGCGTGCCGAACCTGCGACGGCGCGGCTCGCCGCCCGGGACACGCGTCATTGCGAGCCTTCGCAGCCTCGCCGGCCTCACGCGAGCTCCTCCAGGATCATGCGGGCCGCCCGGTCGACGTCCCCCGCACCGACGGTCAGCACTACGTCGCCCGGCCGCGCCCGCCGCGCGAGGAACCTCGCACCGTCCTCCAGCCGCGGCGTCCAGCCGGGCGCCGAGCCCGGCCTCGCGTCCGAGAGCGCGTCAATGACGAGCTTGCCCGTGACACCCGGCAGAGGGTGCTCCCGCGCCGGGTAGATCTCGGTTACCGCGGCCAGGTCCGCAGCGGCGAGCTCTCGACCGAGCTCCGTCGCGAGATGCCGCGTCCGAGAGTACAGATGCGGCTGGAAGAGGGCGAGGACGCGCGCCCCGTTCCGAGCACGGACATCGGCGCGTTCCCGCGCCGTCGCCAGTGCGGCAGACAGCTTCTCCGGATTGTGCGCGTAGTCGTCGAAGACCTCGACCCCGCCGGCCTCACCGACGAGCTCGAACCGCCGCCCGACGCCACGGAACGAGCCGAGTGCGGCCACCGCCTCCGCCCGCGGCATACCGGTCAGTTCGAGCGCGGCCACAGCCGCGGCAGCGTTCCGCCGGTTGTGCTCGCCGGCGACGGCGAGGTCGGCATCGAGCGGCTCGAGCTCCCAACCGCGCACCACTTCGGGGACGTCGGCCAGCCACCGGTCGAAAAGCTCCTCCACCTCGGCGCGCGAACCGAACTCGGAATGATGGTCGAGGTCGACGTTGAGAACGACCGCGATCCGCGGACGAAGTACCGCGACCGACCGGTCGGACTCGTCGCCCTCGACCACGAGCCACCCCGCCCCTGCGCCCGCATTCGAACCGAGCTGGGGTACCTCGCCGCCGACGACCCAACTCGGGTCGCGACCGGTCTCGCGCAGTACGTACGCGATCATCGCCGCGGTGGTCGTCTTCCCGTGGGCACCAGCAACGACGACCGACGGTGCCGTCGCGACCAGCTCCGCGAGCAGGTCCGCGCGCGGCCGTCCCGAGACGCCGCGGTAGGCGCTGGAGACGAACACCTCCCAGCCCTCGGGGAGCTCCGGTTCGGTGGAGACGCGCACCTCGATCCCTGCCTCCCGAACCGCTGTGAGGTACGGCGTCTGATTCCGGTCCCAACCGCCGACCTCTGCGCCCCATGCGCGCGCAAGCAGCGCGTACGCTGACAGCCCGGCCCCGCCGATCCCGACGAGCCAGATTCGCCGGCCCTCAAGCGGTGGCAAGGGCGATCAGCTCCTCGGCGATCTCCTCGGCTGCCCCGGGCTTGGCGGCTCTGCACATCGCCTCGCCCATCTGCGCGAGCCGATCCGGATCGGAGAGCAAGCTGCGGACGCTCTCCGGCACGCGTGCGATCTCCGGCTCGGTGACGACGACCGCCCCGCCCGCCCGCTCGAAGTGGCGGGCGTTCTTCGTCTGGTGATCGGCGGTGACGTTTGGCGAGGGGACGAGTACGGCCGGCTTTCCCGCCGCCGCCACCTCCCATACCGACCCGCCCGCTCGAGCGAGGACGAGGTCGGCTGCGGCCAGCGCGGCGCCGAAGTCGTCGGTCCAGGCGATCAACCGATAGTCAGGTCGGGACACCCTGCCCGCGAGCCCGGCCAAGTAGCGCTCGCCGCAGATGTGGAGGACCGCCGGGCCGTCGTCCGCAAACCCGGCGAGCGCGATCTCGTTGACCGCGGCCGCGCCCTGGCTGCCGCCGAACACGAGCAGTACGGGGCCGTCCGACGGGAGATCGAACCGGCGACGCGCCTCGTCGCGAGAAACACTCTCGCGCTCCGGGACCGGGCGGCCGACCACTCGGTACTTGGCCCCGTCCCGGCCCGGCACCGGATATGCCAGGAACACCTGCCGGGCGAACGGCGCGGCGAGCCGGTTGGCCAGCCCGAAGTGGGCATCAGCCTCGGCCAAAGCCGTCGGGATCCGCTTGCGCCACGCCGCGTAGACCATCGGCCCGGCGACGTAGCCGCCGCCGCCGTACACGACGTCGGGCCGGCGTGCCTCGAGAATGCGAGCGCACGCTCGCGGGGCGCGGCCGGCGAGCATCAGCGCGCGGAGCTGCGCCGCTCCCGGCCTGCGCGGCAACCCACTGATCCGAAATGTGTCGAGCTCGAAGCCCGCCTCCGGGACGAGGCGCGCTTCGATCCGGTCAGGCGAGCCGGCGAAGCTCACGCTCACGCCGCGGGCGCTGAGCGCCTGCGCGACCGCGAGCGACGGCATCACGTGGCCGGCCGTTCCGCCGGCTGCGATCACGCACGAGAGCTCTGGCTTCGAAGCCATCGTTCCGCGCGATGTTAAGGAGGATGCCTACGGACGCGAGCATCACTACGAGGCTGGTCCCTCCGTACGACACCAGGGGGAGCGTGATGCCGGTCAGCGGCGCGGCGCCTACGACGGCGGCGAGGTTCAGCACGGCCTGACCGCAGACGAGGGTTGTGATCCCGACGGCGAGCGCCTTCCCGAATGGGTCCACGCAGCGGAGTGCGATCCGGAGTCCCGCCCATGCGAATGCCGCATACGCGGCGATCACGAGCGCAACGCCGACCAGACCGAGTTCCTCGCCGATGATCGAGAAGATCATGTCCGTGTGCGCCTCGGGCAAGTAGAAGATCTTCTCCACGCTCTGCCCGAGCCCCTTGCCGAAGAGGCCGCCGGAGCCGATCCCGATCATCGAGTTGACGATCTGATAGCCCGCGCCCTGTGAGTCGTGCCACGGGTTGATGAAGCTGAAGAAGCGCGAACGGCGATACGGCTCGAACCAGATCGCAACGAGCACGACCGCACCGACGATCGCCGAGGCGATCCCGAGCATGCGCAGCGGAGCGCCCGCCACGACCAGCATCGCTGCCACGATCACGCAGATCGCGATCACAGTGCCGAGATCGGGCTCGGCGAGGATCAGGGCGCAGAACACGCCGAGCAGCAAACCGAGCGGCTTGGTCAGTTCCCCGAGAGTCACTGGGACCGGACGCTTCGAGAGGTAGAGGGCGACCCACACGACGACGGCGAGCTTCGCGATCTCGGACGGCTGGAAGGATGCGGCGCCCAGGTCGATCCAGCGGCGGGCACCGTTGACGTTCTGGCCGCCGACGAGGGCGACGCAGAGCAGGAACAGGCTGCCGAAGAGGAGCATCGGCGCTGCGTGGCGCAGCGAGCGGTAGTTCCATCTCCGCGCGACGACGAGCGCCACGAGGCCGATGACGGCGAAGATCGCCTGACGCTTGAGGTAGTAGAGCGGGTTACCGCCGCCGATCGTGGCCGACGCCGACGTCGCGCTGTACACCATCACCATCCCGAAGGCGACGAGGGCGAGCGTGACGAGGACGAGGACGTTCGACTCGAGGTGTCCGCGCTTCACCCGGAAAGGTTCTGCACGAGCCGCCTGAACTCCTCGCCGCGCTGTTCGAAGTCGCGGAACTGGTCGTAGCTCGCGCAGGCGGGCGACAGCAACACGACCTCGCCGGTGCGGGCCGCGGCGGCGGCTGCGCCGACCGCAGTTGCGAGGTCGCCGCAGACGACGTACGGCGCGTCCGCCCGGCCAAGGGCGGCGGCGAGCTCGTCGGCGGTCTCGCCGATCAGATAACCGCACCCGCGGAGGTCGCGCGCGAGCTCGTCGAAGCTCTCCCCCTTTCGCGACCCGCCGAGGATTACGTGCAGCGGGACGTCGTAGGCGGCGAGTGCACGCCGCGCCGCAGCGGTGTTCGTCGCCTTCGAGTCGTTGACAAACCGGACGCCGTCGATCTCGCCGACGAACTCGAGCCGGTGCGGGACGCCCTCGAAGGTGCGGAGCGCCTCAGCGATCGCCTCGTCGGGGATGTCCACCGCACGCGCCGCGGCGGTCGCGGCGGCGGCGTTCTCGCGGTTGTGCCGTCCAGGAAGGCCCGGCTCGGCCGGTAGCTCGTCGTCCGCCGAGAACTCCCGCCGCGCCGCCCGACCCCCCACCGGGCCGAATCCGCGGGGGACGACGGCGACGTCCTCCACGAGTTGGTTCTGGAATATGCGGAGCTTCGCCTCGCGGTACGCGTCGAAGCTGCCGTGCCGATCGAGATGGTCCGGCTCGAGATTCACGAGCACGGCGATCCGCGGCCGGAATTCGTGGATGTCCTCGAGCTGGAAGCTGGACAGCTCGCAGACAATCCAGGTGTCGGCGGGCGCGTCAACTCCTGTCAGAGCGTTCCCGACGTTGCCGGCCACCGCGACGTCGTGGCCGGCGGCCCGGAACATTGCGCCGATCCACTCGGTCGTTGTCGTCTTGCCGTTCGTGCCGGTGACTCCGAGAATCGGATTCGGCAGGAGCCTGTAGCCGAGCTCGACCTCGCTCCAGATCGGGATGTGTGCGGCGGCAACGAGCGGGTTGTCACGCGGAACACCGGGGCTCTTGACGAGCACGTCTGCGCCGTCGAGGAGCGAGACATCGCCGTCGTTTCCGAGGTCGCGCCCCGCCATCACGACCTCGACGGCGTTCCGTTCGAGCAGGGCGGCGGCGGCCTGTCCGGAACGAGCAGTGCCGAGGACGACGGCGCGGTTGAGACTGATAGTGATTCTCATTCAGGCACGGAGCACGCGGCCGAGTTCGGGTTCCACCCCCTCGCCGAGCGCCGAGTCGACCGAGTCGTCGGGCAACGGCAAGATCTCGACATCGCCGATCAGGTAGAAGACGCGAGGGTCGGCCACCGCTCGCTCGAGCCGTTCGAGGTCGGCCGCCGAGTGCTCCACAACGATCACGTCCTCGTCACCGGCGCCCGCGAGCGCTTCGCCGAGGCGCTCCCCGTCGAGCACGAGCACCGTCATCCGCCGCGGAAGAAGCGGAAGTAGTAGCGGTAGTAGAGGGCGAAGCCGCAGGCACAGAGGATCGCGGTGAGGATCCAGAAGCGCACCATGATCTTCGTCTCGGACCACGCCTTCATCTCGAAGTGGTGCTGGATCGGCGCCATCAGGAAGACGCGC
>JBKPPY010000006.1:0-12498 GCA_046733845.1 Actinomycetota bacterium
CTGGCTCGGTCTCGTCGCGGCCACGTTCCTGCTCGGAATGGTGGTCGGGACGAAGAAGCTCGACTTCAACGACACCGGGGCCGGCGAGACTGCGCGCGCGCAGTCGATCCTCAAGCACCACGGCTTCACGCAGCCGGCCGGGGAGGCCGTGCTCATCGAGAGCACGACACTCACGTCCAACGACCCGACCTTCCGCGCGGCGGTCGCCGACGTCGTCCGGCGGATGTCCGGCCAGGCTGCGGTGAAGAACGTCCGTTCGCCGTACGCCGAGGGCAACGGGGGGCAGCTGTCCAAGGACGGCAGCGCCGCGCTGGTCCAGTTCCAGATCAGGGGCAAGGCGGAGGACGCCCAGGACAAGATCGATCCGATCCTCGCCTCGGTCGAGGCGGCGCAGAAGCAGCACTCGGCTTTGCGGATCGAGGAATTCGGCGACGCGAGCGCGGGCAAGGCACTCGACGACTCGGTCGGCAAGGACTTCAAGCGAGCTGAGTACCTCTCGGTGCCGCTGACGCTGGCGATCCTCCTCCTCGCGTTCGGCGCGATCGTCGCAGCGGGCATTCCTGTGTTGCTCGCCCTGACCGCGGTGCTGTCGGCGTTGGGGCTGCTGTCGTTCGCCAGCCACATCTTCCCGGCTGACGACGCGGCGAACTCCGTCATCCTCCTGATCGGTCTCGCGGTCGGGGTCGACTACTCGCTCTTCTACATCAAGCGCGAGCGGGAGGAGCGAGCCGCAGGCGCCGACCCGGAGGCGGCGCTCGAAGCGGCAGCAGCGACGTCCGGTCGGGCGGTGCTCGTCTCCGGCTTCACCGTCCTGATTGCGATGGCGGGCATGTTTCTGACCGGGAACAAGGTGTTCACCTCGATCGCGGTGGGGACGATGCTGGTCGTCGCGATCGCCGTGCTCGGCTCGCTGACGGTCCTGCCGGCCCTGCTCTCCAAGCTCGGCGACCGCGTGGAGAAGGGCAGGATCCCGATCCTGCACCGGCTCCGCCGTGCCGACGGCGAAGGCCGGATCTGGGGCGCCGTCCTCGATCGCGTTCTGCGGCGGCCGGTCCTGGCGACGGTTGCCGCCGGTGGGCTGCTGGTCGCGCTGGCCATTCCGGCGTTCTCGATCCACACGAACAACCCGGGCCTCGCGGGTCTGCCGCAGGACCTGCCGGTGATGAAGACCTACAACCGGATCCAGAAAGAGTTCCCGGGTGGACCGATTCCGGCGCAGGTGGTCGTCGAAGCGAACGACGTGACCAGCCCGGCGGTGCGGCACGGAATCGACAGGCTCCGCTCGGCGGCGCTCGCGACCGGCGAGATGAAGAACCCTGTGACCGTGGACGTGAGCAGGGACAACAGTGTGGCGCTGGTCTCGATCCCGCTGATCGGGGACGGCACCGACTCGGTCTCCGAGCATGCGCTCGCGACCCTGCGCAAACAGGTGATCCCGGCGACGATCGGCTCGGTCGGCGGCGTAAAGGTCGCCGTAACGGGCACCACCGCGGGCTCCAAGGACTTCAACGACCTGATGAAGGCCAGGGCGCCGATCGTGTTCGCCTTCGTGCTCGGTTTCGCGTTCCTGCTCCTGCTGGTCGCGTTCCGCTCGATCGTGATCTCCACGAAGGCGATCGTGCTCAACCTGCTCTCAGTGGCAGCGGCCTACGGGATCTTGGTGATGGTGTTCCAGTGGGGATGGGGCGAGTCGATCCTGAACTTCAAGTCGACCCACGGGGTGACGTCGTGGCTGCCTCTCTTCCTGTTCGTCGTCCTGTTCGGACTGTCGATGGACTACCACGTGTTCATCCTCAGCCGTATCCGGGAGGCGTTCGACCGCGGTCTGAAGACCGAGGACGCGATTGCCCACGGGATCAAGTCGACCGCCGGCGTGGTGACGAGCGCGGCGCTCGTCATGGTCGGCGTCTTCTCGATCTTCGCCACGCTCTCGCAGATCGAGATGAAGCAGCTCGGAGTCGGGCTGGCGGCGGCGATCCTGCTCGACGCCACCGTCGTCCGCGGGGTGCTGCTTCCCGCGACGATGAAGCTGCTCGGCGACTGGAACTGGTACCTGCCGCGTTGGCTCGGCTGGCTGCCCAGGCTCGGGGTCGAGGGCCAGAGCTCCCGGCGCAGCGAGCCGGCCACGGCAGAGGCATAGCACCGAGATCCAAGGGACAGACCCCGCGCAGGGGTCTGTCCCTTGGACGGGGCTAGACTCAGTACGTGGCAAAAGCGCCCGTTCTTGCACGTGGATTCGAGCTTCCGCTCGAGCCGCGGCTGCCGCGGATCGGCTCGGTCGACGCGGTCGCGCTCGAGGCACGCGCCGAGTCGCTCGCGAAGCGCTCGATCAAGAAGGAGGCCAAGCTCTTCGCGCTCGACCTGGCGATCCGGATGACCGACCTGACCACGCTCGAGGGCGCTGACACCCCTGGGAAGGTGCACGCCCTAGCGACCAAGGCGGTGCGGCCGGATCCGAGTGACGAGTCGATCCCGTCCTGCGCGGCGCTCTGCGTCTACCCGAACCTCGTCCCGACGGCGGCCGCGCGGCTGCGGGGCACCGGCGTGAAGGTCGCTTCGGTCGCGACCGCGTTCCCCTCGGGCCAGTCGCCGATCGACGTGAAGGTGCGCGAGACCGAGGAGGTCGTCGCGTTTGGCGCGGACGAGGTCGACATGGTGATCGACCGCGGCGCATTTCTCTCGGGCCGGTACGCCAAGGTCTACGACGAGATCGTGAAGGTGAAGCAGGCGTGCGGCGAGGCTCACCTGAAGGTCATTCTCGAGGTCGCCGAGCTGGGCACGTACGACAACGTGCGCCGAGCGTCGCTGCTGGCGATCGCGGCCGGCGCGGACTTCGTCAAGACCTCGACCGGCAAGCTCTCCGGCGCCGCGACGCTGCCGGTCACCCTCTGCATGCTGGAGGCGATCCGGGACGTCTACGAGGAGACCGGGCGCATGATCGGGATGAAGCCTGCCGGTGGGATTCGGCAGGCGAAGCAGGCGGTCCAGTATCTCGTCCAGCTCTACGAGACGCTCGGCGCCGAGTGGCTGACTCCCGATCTGTACCGGATCGGCGCTTCGACGCTGCTCAACGACGTACTGATGCAGATCCGCAAGGAGCGGACCGGCCGCTACCAGAGCCCCGATTACTTCACCCTTGACTGAGAACGAGCGGCTAGTGCGCGAGGTGTTCGCCCAGGTCTTCAATGGCCATGACGTCGACCGGATCGATGACTACTTTGGCGAGGACTATGCGCATGACGGGCCGATTCCGCCCGGACGTGACTCCTTCAAGGGGCACATGCGCGATCTCTTCGACGCCTTCTCCGACTTCGAAGGCAGGCTTGACGACGTCGTCGTCGGTGATGACAAGGTCGTCTGCCGAAGCGTGTTCCGGGGAACACAGGAGCACGAGCTGATGGGCATCGCCGCCACCGGCCGCACCATCGAATACGGCGTGATCGAGATCTTCCGTCTCGCGGAAGGCCGCATCGTCGAGCACTGGCAGCAATCCGACACGCTCGCGATGTTCCAGCAACTCGGCCTGGTCCCGGAGTTGACCACGAATGGCTGAGCTCGAGAAGCAACGTAAACAGGCGCTCGTCCCGTCCGACTGGGAATACGCTCCGGCACCCGAATCGCGAGAGATCGTTCGGATCGACGAGCGGTACGGTCACTTCGTCGGCGGCGAGTGGCTGGAGCCCCGCGAGACCTATACGACGATCGCGCCGGCCAGCGAAGAGGCGCTGGCCGAGGTCGGGCAGGCAACGCCGGAAGAGGTCGACGGCGCGATCGCGACCGCACGCGACGCCTTCGAAAACGGCTGGTCTGCGCTGCCCGGCTCCGAGCGGGCGAAGTACCTCTTCCGCATCGCACGGATCCTCCAGGAGCGGTCGCGCGAGTTCGCCGTGCTCGAGTCGCTGAACGGCGGCAAGCCGATCAAGGAGTCGCGGGACGTCGACCTCCCGCTGGCGGCGGCGCACTTCTTCTACTACGCCGGGTGGGCGGACAAGCTCGAGTACGCGTTTCCGAACCGGCGCCCGAGACCGCTCGGCGTCGCGGGTCAGATCATCCCGTGGAACTTCCCGCTGCTGATGCTGGCGTGGAAGATCGCGCCGGCGTTGGCCGCCGGAAACACGGCGGTGCTCAAGCCGGCCGAGACGACGCCGCTCACGGCGCTGCTCTTCTGCGACGTCGTCCGCCAGGCGGAGCTGCCGCCCGGCGTGGTGAACATCGTCACCGGCGACGGACGCGCCGGCGCGGCGATCGTCGAGGGCGCGGTCGACAAGATCGCGTTCACGGGTTCGACCGAGGTCGGCAAGGCGATCCAGCGCCAGCTCGCCGGCACCGGCAAGAAGCTGACGCTCGAGCTCGGCGGCAAGGCGGCGAACATCGTGTTCGACGACTGCGCGCTCGACCAGGCGGTCGAGGGCATCGTCAACGGGATCTACTTCAACCAGGGCCACGTCTGCTGCGCGGGGTCGCGGCTGTTCGTGCAGGAGTCGATCCACGAAGACGTGGTCAAGAAGCTGAAGCGGCGGATGAAGACCCTGCGTGTCGGCGACCCGCTGGACAAGAACACCGACATCGGGGCGATCAACTCGCGCGCACAGCTCGAGAAGATCCAGGAGCTCGTCGCCGCCGGTGAGGAGGAGGGCGCCGAGATCTACCAACCGCCGTGCAGGCTGCCGGAGAAGGGCTACTGGTTCGCGCCGACCGTGTTCACGAACGTCGCGCAGAGCTACCGGATCGCGCAGGAGGAGATCTTCGGGCCGGTGCTGAGCGTCTTGACGTTCCGCACCCCAGCCGAGGCGGTCGAGAAGGCGAACAACACGCCGTACGGGCTCAGCGCCGGAATCTGGACCGAGAAAGGCTCGCGAATCCTCTGGATGGCCGAGCGGATGCGGGCGGGCGTGGTCTGGGCGAACACCTTCAACCGCTTCGACCCCGCGTCGCCGTTCGGCGGCTACAAGGAGTCGGGCTTCGGCCGCGAGGGCGGCCGCCACGGGCTCGAGCCGTACCTGGAGTTCGAGTGATGTTGGCGCACTTCCGTCGCACGTTCGGTGCTGACACGGCACACCTTTTGTCCTACGATCGCAGTGGGGAGGAGGCCGGGAACGCCTTGGGCGTTGTCGAAAGAGGACTCGGCTGCGGGGGACGGACGGGGTGAGCCGCCTCCCGGTCAAGAAGACCTACAAGCTCTATATCGGCGGCGCGTTCCCGCGCTCCGAATCGGGGCGCACCTACCTCGCCGAGGGCCAGAACGTCGCTCGGGCCTCCCGCAAGGATCTCCGCGACGCGGTGCGCGCGGCACGAGCCGCGCAGCCCGGGTGGGCCGGCGCGACCGCCTACAACCGCGGCCAGGTCGTCTACCGGATCGCCGAGATGCTCGAGGCCCGGCGCGCGGACTTCGCCGCGCTCTGCTCGGGTGAGGCAGAAGTCGACCGCTCCGTCGATCGCCTCGTCTGGTACGCGGGCTGGGCCGACAAGCTGGCGCAGGTCATCGGCGGGACGAACCCCGTCGCCGGCCCCTACTTCAACTTCACGATCCCGGAGCCGACCGGCATCGTCGGCATCCTCGCTCCGGACGAGCCGGCGCTCGAGGGTCTGATCTCGAGGATCGCGCCGGCGATCGTGGGCGGCAACGCCGCGATCGTCGTCGCTTCCGAGCTGCATCCGCTGGCCGCGGTCGAGCTCGGCGAGGTGCTCGCGACCGCCGACGTCCCCGGCGGCGTGGTCAACATCCTCACGGGGCACCGCGAGGAGCTCGCGCCGTGGCTCGCCGGGCACATGGACGTCAACGCGATCGACGTCACCGGTGCCGACGGGCTTGCCCCCGAGTTGGAGAAGCTCGCCGCCGAGAACGTCAAGCGGGTCGTCCGCGGGACGCACACCGACCAGAGCCCATGGGAGATCGCCGCCTTCCTCGAGCTGAAGACCGTCTGGCACCCGATCGGTACGTAGGTGCCTCATCCCGCAATGGTCACGGGAAGAGGCACCGCCGGTTAGCATCAGCTCAGTGACCGGGGCGAGCCGCCTCAGCCAGGCGATCTCCGAGGGAGACGGGATCTCGATCATCGCGCTCGTCGCCGATCCTGACGCGGCCCGATCCGCCGAGGAGCAGGGCGCCGAAGGACTGGCCGTCCGCGCCCCTGCCTCCGGCCTGCGCGACGCCACTGGACTGCCGATTCTCTTCCGCAGCGACGCCTCGCCCGAGGCAGCCAGAGACGCCGGTGCCGATGCCTGTCTGATCGTCGTCGAGGACCACGACGAAGAGGAGCATCTCGAGGACCTCAGCCGGCGTGCCCACGAGCTCGGGCTGGAGATCGTCGTCGACGTCCACGACGAGGAGTCGCTTGCCGACTCGCTCGAGCGGATCGATCCCGAGATCTTCCTCCTCTCGCCGCGCGAGGCGGAGGACGACGAGACCAACGTCGAACGGATCCTCGACCTCCTCCCGGACGTGCCTGCCGGCAAGCTCGCGATCGCCGATCTCCCGTCGACCACGCGCGACGAGGTGCTCGCGCTCGAGCGCGCCGGCATCGACGCCGTCCTCGTCGGCTCGGCCGACGTCGCCCACCTCGTCGGTGGCGCGCCGCCTCCCGTCTAGGACGTTGGGAGCATCCGAGCGCGCGGTGTCGACGCCGCGCGCGCCACGCAGGCCAACCGTGGTGCGGATTCGCGTCCGACGGTCGCTGCCGCTCGTCGCTGCGATCCTCGGGCTCGCAGCGACGCTCCGTCTGATCGGGATCCAGTACGGGCTCCCGTTCGGCGGACTGCTCAACCCGGACGAGCAGAACATCGTCCCGCGCGCGTGGCGGATGGTCCACGGCGGCGGCCTCGACCCGCACTGGTTCGACTACCCGACGCTCGTCCTGTATGTCCTCGCCCCCTTCCAGGCCTGGCAGGACGAGCCGTCGTACCTGACCGCAAGGATCGTGATCGCCGCCTTCGGCGTCGGAGCGGTCGCCGCTGCATGGTGGCTGGGCCGGGCCGCATACGGGCGGACGGCCGGGATCGTCGCGGCCGGGATCGTCGCCGTCGAGACGGTCGGCGTCGCCTATTCGCACATGGCCGTCACGGACATCCCGATGACCGCTCTGATTACCGTCTCACTCGCGCTGGCGGTGACGGGCAGGCTGGAGTGGGCGGGGCTCGTGGCCGGACTGGCGGCGAGCGCCAAGTACCCGGCCGTCTTCCTGCTCGTCCCCTTGCTCGTTGCCGGCTGGAGACAGTGGCGCCGTCTCGGGATCTCGGTCGCGCTTGCGCTCGTCGCCTTTCTCGCGACCAGCCCGTACGTCCTCGTCCACCCGCACCAGGCCTGGAGCGATGCCTCGCGCGTCCAGCGCCTCGCCCGCGACGGGTGGCTCGGCTTCGAGCACGACTCGTGGGCGCTGTTCTCCTTCACCGGCAAGCTCTGGGACGGCCTCGGCCCGGTGCTCGTGATCGCCGCGGTCGGACTCGTGCTCGCACTGAGGCAGCGCTCGCGCGCCGATCTGATCCTCGCGTCGTTCGTCCTCGTGTACCTCGTCGACCTGCTCACGATCCGAGCCCATTTCGACCGATACGTGCTCCCCTTGGTTCCGCCCTTGGCCGTCCTTGCCGGCCGCCTGCGCGCGGTGGCGCCACTCACGCTCGGGCTCGCGATCGTGCCGCTCGTCTGGGCGATCGGCGATGACGCTCGGCTGACCCGCACCGACACACGGGCGGTCGCGCACGGCTGGATCGTGACCCACGTTCCGCGCGGGGCGACCGTCGCCGCCGAGTCCTCGACGCCGTCGCTCGCCGGCTACCGGATCGTCGGTCTGGCCCTGCCCGGCCCCGGCCGGCCCTTCGACCCGGACCGCGACGTTGCCCGGCTCCGCGCCGAGAACGTCGGCTATGTTCTCGTCACCGGCGCCGTCGCCGACCGCGTGCTCGCCGCGCGCGACCGCTACCCGCGCGAGGCGCGGTTCTACGACCAGCTTCGCTCGCAGGCACGGCGCATCTACCGGCTCGAACCGGGCCACGGCCTCACCGGGCCCTGGGTGGCGGTCTACCGCCTGTGATCCGCCGCGGCACTCCCGCCGACGCGCTCGAGGTGGCTCGCATCTTCCGTGACTCGCGAGCTGAGGCGATGCCGTGGCTCCCGGTCCTGCACACGCCTGAAGAGGACACGGTCTGGTTCCGGCGCGCGCTCGCCGAAGAGTCCTACATCGTCGAGGAAGGCGGGGAGGTTCTCGGTTTCGCAGTGCTGCGCGAGGACGAACTCGACGCTCTGTACGTCGCACCGCAATCGCAACGGCGCGGTGTCGGCTCTGCGCTCTTCCACCGCGCTCAGGAGGCCCGGCCGGGTGGGTTCTCCTGGTGGGTCTTTCGAGACAACGAGCGCGCGCGGCGGTTCTACGAGACGCTGGGAGGACGGCTCTTGTACGAGACGGACGGTCGCGGCAACGAGGAACAGACGCCCGACGCCCGGTACGAGTGGCGTCCAGGAAGGTCAGAGTAGGTCGACGATCGCCGCCGAGACGGCCGCGGCGACCACCGCGCTCCCCTCCGCAGTCAGATGGACGCCGTCGCCGGCGATCAGCCGCGGCCCGACGAGGGGATAGAGATCCACGACCGTGACCTCGAGCTCCTTCATCACCCGGCGTGCCGCCTCGTTGTAGATCTGGACATCCGCGTCCAGCCGCTCCGGCTTGCCGCTGACGGCATGCCGTTCGTCGTCGACGGGCGTCGTGGTCGCGAACACCGGCGTGGCGCCGCGGTCACGGAGCGCGCGGACGACGGCGGCGAGATTCTCCTCGTACCGGTCGACCTCCACCTGGTGCCGGCTTCCCTTGCCCGACCGCCGGAGGTCGTGCAACCCGGTGTTGAAGACGACGAGCGTTGCCGCGGGATCGATCCATTCGCCGAGCCGCCTCGAGAGGTTGGCGCTGTCGCCGCAGTTCTCGGGCGGCCCTGAGATCTCGACCGAGGCGCCGAGGCAGGCAGCGACGAGCGGCTGGTACTCCAGCCGGATCGAGTCGCCGATCAGCAGGACCCGCGGCGGGTCAGCCAAAGAAGGAGCGGGCCACGTCGTACCACTCCGGCGGAACTGTCTTCAGCTCTGCGGTCGCTTCCGCCAGCGGGACGTCGACGATCGCGTCGCCGTGGAGCGCCGCCATCTGCCCGAACTTCCCTTCGTGGACGAGATCGGCGGCCTTCAGCCCGTACCGGGTGGCGAGCACGCGGTCGCGCGCGGTCGGGGAGCCGCCCCGTTGGACGTGCCCGAGCACCGTGACTCTGGTCTCGAACCCCGTGTTCGCCTCGATCTCCTGGGCGAGCTGCTCGCCCACGCCGCCCAGCCGCACGTGGCCGAACTGGTCGAGCTCGGCCTGCTGGGTGACCTCGCGCTGCTCGCCGCTCTCGAAGGTCAGCTTGTAGCCCTCGCTGACCACCACGATCGAGAAGCTCTTGCCGCGGCCGTGCCGCTTGCGCAGCTCGTCGCACGCCCGCTCGACGGTGATCGGTTGCTCCGGGATGAGGATCACGTCTGCGCCGCCGGCGATCCCGCTCATCACCGCGATCCAGCCGGTATGGCGGCCCATCACCTCGAGCACCATCACGCGGTTGTGCGACTCCGCCGTCGTGTGCAGCCGGTCGATCGCCTCGGTGCAGATCGAAACGGCCGTGTCGAAGCCGAACGTGTAGTCCGTCCCGGACAGGTCGTTGTCGATCGTCTTCGGAACGCCGACGACCGGGAACTGCTCCTCCGCGAACAGCCGGGCGGCGACGCCGAGCGTGTCCTCCCCGCCGATCGCGACGAGCGCGTCGAGACCGGCGTCGGCGAAGTTGCCCAGGACCTGCGGGACGCCGCCGTCCACCTTGTAGGGGTTCGTCCTGGACGTCCCGAGGATCGTCCCGCCGCGGTGCAGCAAGCCTGAGGTCTCCCGCTCGGTCAGCGGCGTGGTCTCGCCGTCGACGAGTCCCCGCCAGCCGTCGTGGACGGCGACCATCTCGTACCCGCGGTGGAAGGAGCGCCGCGTGACGGCGCGGATAACGGCGTTCAGGCCCGGGCAGTCGCCGCCACCGGTCAGGATCCCGATGCGATTCATCGTCGCCCGAGTCTATGCAGTCCTACGACTTCGGCCCGATGAACGAATCCATCAGTACAACAGTTGCGTTCGTGCTCAGTGCGGCGGGTGGGAGTCGAACCCACAAGTCCCGAAGGACAATGGCTTTTGAGGCCATCGCGTTTCCCATTTCGCCACCGCCGCGGGCCTTGTGCATTGTAGGTGGCTCGTGCGTCGATCCTGATTGCAGATCGAAGCTTCCGAACAGCTAGCTCAGGCGTGCGACGAACGCAGTCGCCGGAAGGCGGCAGGTCGGTCCCGACACCTGCGCGGTCCCGTGGGCCTCCGTTGACGAGACGAAGCGTCCCTTGACCCGCGCGGTCGTTCCGGACGGAGAGCCACCAGGGTGTCCGGCGAAGGCGAACGTCCCGGTCGTTCCGACTTCGATCGGGGGCAGCGTCAGGCCGCCGGCGCAACTCGTGGCGAGCACGAAGTCCAGGATCGTCTGCCCGTTGCTCGAGACGCGAAAGCGCCCGCGACCGTCCGGCATGACGTAGCCGCCGGCCGGAACCGGACGAAAGCCGGCCGCGGCGGGGTTGCTGTTCGCGCCGCCGGTGCTCTCGATCGGACGGCGAAGCCGTGCGGGCAGAACCGCGTGCGCCGTGCTCTCGTCGCCGGCGGTCGGCGGTGATGTGTGCTTCGGTTGGGGCGGCACCGGTGGTGCAGTCACGCTCGGCACTGCCGGAGCCGCGGCCTGCGTCGCCGCCGGCGCAGGTGCCGCTGTAGGCGGTGTTACCGGCGTCGGCGCCGACTCCGAGGTCTGAGAGGCGATCGCAAACCGGCCGACTGCGAGTCCGATGCCGAACACGAGGATCGCGGCGAGCGCGATCAACGTTGCCGCTCCGACCGTCAGGTGCCACTCGGGGGGTGGGCTCGCCAGGACCGGTGCCGCCGCGACGAGCGGGGTTTCTGACGAAGCTTCTGCGTGCGAAGAAACGGCCTCCGGTTGCAGCGGGACGATCTCCTCCGGCGGCGGAACCAGGTACGGCCGCGGCCGGGCGATGCGCTCCTCGACCAGCGCACGCGCCTTTAGATCGGGTGAGACGAGAACGAGCTCGGGGCTCAGCGGCGCATCGAGGGCAGGCTCGACCACCTGACGGCGTTCTGCGGCGAGAGCCGAGATTCCTGCCCCGGGCTACATTGTTTCGCGTGCTTTCGATCCGACTGATCCCCGTGCTCACCGCGGTTGGCGTTACGTTCCTTGCCGCCGGGTGCGGCAGCAACGAGGCTTCGGTCGTCCGCGCCTCGGCCCCTACCTGCCCATCCGCCTGGGCGGCGGGCTGGCAAAGGCTGGCGAACCAGATCAAAGGCCCCGTCTATTGCCCGACCTGGATGCCCTCGCCGCTCGATGCGCGGATGGGCGGGCAGTACGCCAACGGGCGGTCGGTCGGCAGCGATCGCTCGTACCTCGTCAGCTTCGTGTCTGTCGAGCACGACGTCGGCGGCGTGAGCGGCGAGGTTCACGTGAACTTCCGCGGCTACCCGGGTCATACCGCGATCCCCGTCTGCCAGGACACGATCACCGAGAACGGCGCGACCCGCCGGACCAGGATCCCCTGCTTCGCCGATCCGCGCTGGACGAAGTCGATCGGCGGGGTCCGCGTGACGGCCTATACCGCCAACCAGGGCGCCGACCAGTGGCACGTCCTCTACGCCTGGCGGACGAACGGAACCCTCTACGCGCTGAGCGAACACGTCACCCCGCCGTACTCGTACAAGCAGGTCGTCGAGAACCTCAACCGCATGATGAAGAGCCTCGTGGTCGTTTCACCTGCCGCGTAAGCCGAGTGAACCTGACCCGCAGACAGCTTCTCGGCGGTGCCGCCGCCGCTGCGCTCGCCGGTGCGGGCGTGTACGAGCTGGTCGACCAGCTGACGACTGCGCCGAAACGGCAGCCCGTGGGCGCGCGGCCGCCCGAGCAGCACGTGCTGGACGGTGTGCGGGTCGTCACCGACAACAACGTCGAGGTCGTCGTCCCGCCTCTCCACCACCAGGTGGTGACGGCGAAGCTGGCCGTCGGCGAGTCGCGGGCCGATCTCGCCGACGCACGTGCGGAGCTCGCCCGCGCGCTCGACGCCCTGGACGACCGATTCGAGCCGACCCCCGCGGGCCTCGGCGTCACGATCGCCTGGGGCCTGCCATACCTGCGCCGCTACGTACCGAACGCGACTGCACGGCACCTCCCGGTCGACCGAAGGGCGACGGGTGCCGAGGGACGGACGGTGCACGCGCTCGAAGACGCGATCCGGTTCCCGAGCGATCCCGGCACAACCCTCCTCGAGGGCAACGACGTCGCCGTCCTGCTGCGCAGCGACTCGCTCGACCACATCAAGGAGGGCGCGCAGGCGCTGTTCGACGACCTCGACGGGATCTTCACCGTGACCAGCATCCGCCGCGGGTTTGCCGGGGGCGGCTTCGGCGGCGA
>JBKPPY010000007.1:0-13256 GCA_046733845.1 Actinomycetota bacterium
GGTCGAATCCGCGGGCCGACAGGAGCTCGATCACCGTGAGCCTGCGACCGGCGGCACGGAGGTAGACCTCGACGGTGTCGGTCCCCGCCCCGGTGGGCCGGGGCACGCGCAGATGCAGGCCGACGCCGGGCCCGTGCGCCACCGTGTCGCCGCGGAGGGCGCGTTCGAGGTCGCCCTGGTAGTCGTCGCCGGCGCCGCGCTTCTGAGCTTCGGCAGCTTGACGCGCGTTCGGAAAGATGAACGTGCTTGCCCGGATGACGTCGCCGCGGCGAGCCAGTGCGCGTACGTCGAATCGAGCTATGACCTCAAGCCCAGAGAGGTCCGGTGCGAGCTGTGAGATCCCGGGCGGATCGGGCGTCGGGCGCCAGCCCAGGAACGGCACTTCCGTCGTGGCGGTCTGCGGGCCCCCCGCGCCGCACGCCGCGCAGAGCAATGACAGGCTCAGGCCTGTCACGGTCCGGACCGCGCGGCCGCTCACAGTCCTGCAAGCACCGCATCGGACAACGCCGGCCATGCGGTCTTCGCCCAGTCGCCGAAGTCGAGGTCGGTGAGGCAGCACAACGCGATCCGGGCGTCCGGGTCGACCCAGACGAACGTTCCGCTGCGACCGAAGTGTCCGAACGTGCGCGGCGAGTTCCGGCTCCCGGTCCAGTGCGGCGACTTGTCGTCGCGAAGCTCGAAGCCGAGGCCCCAGTCGTTCGGCTCCTGCCTGCCGAAGCCCGGGAGGACTCCGATCAGCCCGGCGAACTGGACCGAGGTCGCCTCCGCGAGCGTCTCGGGAGCGACCAGCGACGGCGCGAGCAGCTCGGCGGCGAACTCGAGCAGGTCGTCGAGCGAGCCGTGCAACCCGGACCCCGGCCGGCCGTCGTACCGAGCCGAGAGGCCGAGCGGCTTCAGCACCGCCGCCTGCAGATAATCGGCGAACGGCATCTCGGCGTGATCGGCCAGGGCCTGCCCAAGGATGTCGAATCCGTGGTCGGAATAGATCCGGCGCTCTCCCGGCCTCGCGATCGGGCTGCCACCCTGGAGCGGAAGCCCGGAGGCATGGGCGAGCAGGTGTCGGAAGGTCGAGCCGGCCGGCCCGGCCGGCCCGTCGAGGTCGATCGCCCCCTCCTCGGCCGCGACCAGGCACGCGAGCGCCGTCACCGGCTTCGTCACGGATGCCCAGCGATAGACGCGACTCTTGTCACCGTGCACCGCGACGACGCCTTGTGTGGACGCGACGCCGACCGAGACGTGCTCGGCCGGCCAGCCCTCGACGGCTCGCAACGCGTCCACTTCATTGGATACTAGGGTGGTGGACCGGCAGCGCATCGCGTCCGGCTCGCCCTACGAGCCGATCATGGGCTTCTCCCGCGCCGTCCGGGTCGGGCAGCACGTGTTCGTTGCCGGCACAGCGCCGGTCATGCCCGCAGGCGAGGAGCTGCCGCCCGACGCGCACGGCCAGGCCGCCCGCTGTCTGGCAATCATCGTCGGCGCGCTGCGCGACGCCGGAGCCGAGCCGGAGCACGTCGTCCGCACCCGAATCTTCGCCACGCATGCGGAGGACTTTGACGAGATCGCCCGCGCGCACGGCGCCGTCTTCGGCGACGTGCGGCCGGCCTGCACCTACGTCGTCACGCAGCTGCTCGACCCCCGCTGGCGCGTGGAGATCGAAGCGGAGGCGCTCGTCCCGTGAAGCAGGCGATCCCGCCCTCGATCACCGGCAAGGGCGCGGGGTTCGGCTTCGCGCAGGGCGGGAGCGTCCTCGACCACAGCTTCGGGAAGGGCGACCCCTACACACTCGGCGTCGAGGAGGAGTACATGCTGCTCGACGGGGAGACGCTCGACCTCGTCCAGCACGTCGACACCGTGCTTGCGGCGGTCGCCGGCCACGAGCTCGAGGGTCGGATCAATCCGGAGCTGATGCAGTCGGTGATCGAGATCACGACGCCGGTCTGCCGGACCCCGGCCGACGTGGAGCGCAACCTGACGGAGCTCCGCGCCTACGTCGCGTCGGTCGCGGCCGAACAGGGGCTACGAGTCGGCTCGGCCGGCACGCATCCGTTCAGTCTGTTCGAGCGACAGCGGATCACGGCGCGGGACCGGTACCACAACCTCGTCGACCAGATGCAGTACGTGGCCCGGCGCGAGCTGATCTTCGGGATGCACGTGCATGTCGCCGTCGACGGGCCCGAGAAGGCGATCCAGGTTGTGAACGGCCTGCTCGTCCACCTGCCGCAGCTGCTGGCGCTGACCGCGAGCTCGCCGTTCTGGCGCGGCGAGCCGACCGGGCTCGCGTCCAGCCGCCAGATGGTCTTCGCTGCGTTCCCGCGCTCTGGCCCTCCACCCCGCTTCCGGGACTACGCCGACTACGCCGAGGTCGTCGGCCAGCTCGAGCGCACCGGCTGCATCGCCGACTACACCCACATCTGGTGGGACATCCGCCTACATCCGCGGCTCGGGACGGTGGAGATCCGGATCTGCGATGCGGTCACGCGCGTCGAGGACGCAGTCGCCGTCGCCGCCTTCTGCCAGGCGCTCGTCAAGCTCTACTCGGAGCAGTTCGACCGGCACGAGGAGATCCCGTCCTACCACCGGATCCTCACCGCCGAGAACAAGTGGCTGGCCGCTCGCTACGGGTTGGAGGCGCCGGTGATCGACCTGGCGACCGGACGGCGAAACCGCGTACCGGTCGCCCAGCTCATCCGACGGACGCTGCGCGACGTCCAGCCGCACGCGCGCGAACTGGGATCGGAGGCCGAGCTGGACGGAATTCGCGCGGTCCTCGCCCGTGGCAACGGCGCCGACCGTCAGCTGCGCGTGTACAACGCCAACCGCGACATCGTCGAGGTCGTGCAGGAGATCGCCGACGCGACGGAGGCCGTCCCGGCCAGAGCGTAGGGTTCCGGGCGTGCTCCGGCTCTTCATCGTCTGGGCCGCTGTCGCGGCCCAGCCGGTAACGGTCTTGCCGCGACCGCCCTTCCCTCCGCCAGCTCCGAGCGCCGGGAAAGGCAAGGTCACGTTCCAGATCGTGTCCTCGACCTCCGCCGATCCAGCGCGCGATGTCCGCTCGCCGTCGTCACGCCCGCTCAGGCTCGAGGGCCCGGACGGTGCCACGCGGCACCTCGTCGTCGCACCCGGGCGCTGGACATACGACTTCCGCCGGTTCGCATGGCCGCCGAGGATCGCGCCGGGCGAGCGCGAGTTCGTCTACGAGGAGACGGTGTTCGCGAAGGAGGCCGCCGGGCTCCTGTTCGTCGAGACGGCTCATTCCACCTATGCGAAGTCGTCCACCGGCCTGAACGCCTACCTGAACGCCATCGACCTGAAGACGCGGAAGCTGCGCTGGCGCAGTCCCGCACTCGTCGCCAACGCCGGCAACTTCGTCCTGTTGAACGACACGATCGTCTCCGGCTACGGCTTCACCGACGAGCCCGACTATCTCTATGCGATCGACCGGGCCACAGGCCGGGTGAAGGGGCGGCTCCTGCTCCCGAGCTCGCCGGAGATGATCGCCCGCCACGGGAACGTCCTCACCGTCGACACCTACGACCACCGGCTCACCATCCGGGTGACCGGCGCCTGATGCTGGCCGTCGGCGACCGGATCCCCGATGCGACCGTCTGGGTCGGCCCCCGGGAGCGGCACACGATCGCCGAGATCGTCGAAGACGGGCCCGTGCTGATCCTCTTCTATCTGTTCGACTGGACCTCGACGTGAACGAACGAAATGGAGCTCCTGCGTGACAGGGGCCCCGAGTTCGAGCAGGCAGGCGTGCGCACATTCGGGATCTCGCGTGACTCGCCGTGGACGCACATCGCCTGGATGCAGGCGCTCGACCTCACCGTCGGTCTGCTGTCGGACTGGAACGCCGAGGCGGTTCGGGGTTTCGACGTTGCGCAGGACTACCGGGGAATGCGTGATGTCGCGCAGCGGACTGCGTTCCTGATCGACCGGGAAGGAGAGGTGCGGGGCGCGTGGAGCTACGAGAACGCCGCGGTACCGGACTTCGACGAGCTCTTGGCGGCAGCCCAGGCCCTGGAGCACCCAACGCAATGAGGAGTTGTGTCCCCGAGCCGCGCTGGGCGGCACGCTGCCGCGTCCTCAGTCGCCCCGATAGTTAACTCACTATCGGGGCTCCCTGCGTCCTTGCATCGCACTCGCCCAGCGCACCTCGGGAACGAATACTCATCGCGTTGGGCGCTCGTAGCCGCCTGCGCCGTCTTCGCCGTCGCGGCGGTGGTCGCGACCGAGCCGGCGATCATGCACATCGCGACGCAGTTCATGGCCGGTGGCGCGCCGGGCAACGGCGAAGCGGCGCCCGGCGACCACCTCCAGTCGAACTACCGGCTCTGGCTCGCCGGTCACCAACTCGAGCACGGCCGTGCCCCCTGGATCGACCCGTACTCCTTCCAGCCCGAGGACGGGTCGACGGTGAACGCAGCCTGGTGGCCGTTCGGGCTGCCGTACTGGCCGCTCGACCGCCTGCTCGGTTCGGTGCTCGCCTGGAATCTGTTCACGCTCCTCTGCCTCTTCGCCGCCGGAGTGCTCGCGACCCTGTGGCTCCTTGAGCTGGAGCTGTCCCTGATCGCAGCGGCAGCCGGCGGCCTCGTCTTCGAGATCGCGCCGTACCGGGTGATGCAGAGCCGCGGCCATCTGCTCGGCCCCACGTCGCTCCTCCTCCCGCTCGCGCTCTGGGCGTTCGAGCGTGCGCGCGCCTCGGGGCGCTGGGGCTGGTGGGCGTTGTCGTGGGCGGCGCTCGCGTCGATCCCCCTGTCCGGCCAGGTGCACCTCTCGCTCGGGGCGATTCCGTTCTTCGTGCTCTACGCCGTGTGCCGGACGACCGAGCGCCGCGCTCTGATCGCGACCGCGGTCGGGGTCGTCGCCGCCGTGCTGGCCGGCGTCCTGATCCGGGTCACGGTGATTGCGGGCTCGATCGATTCCGGAGGCAGGTCGTTGCGCGAGGTCCGCGTCTACTCGGCGACCGGACTCGACTTCCTCACCCGCCACGCGCGGCATGGGGTCGAGGCCTTTGTCTTCCTCGGCTGGCTGACCCCGCTCGTCGCAGTCGCCGGGCTGGTGCTGCTCGTGCTCGCCCGGGAGGTACGGCTCGCAGCGGTGCTCGGGATCGGCGCGGTCGTCCCGGTGCTGCTTGCGCTCGGCACGCACTTCCCGCTCTACTCGCCGCTCTGGCACGCCTTCCCCCCGCTCCGCTACCCCCGGGTGCCGGAACGCCTGATGCCGATCGCCTGCCTCTGTATCGCCGCGCTGCTCGCGGTCGCGGTCGACTGGGGGCTTCGCCGGCCCGAGGCGCAGAGGATGGCCCCGCTCGCGCTCGGCGCAATCATCGCCGTCGTCCTACTCGCCGATCTGCACGTCCGCGCGTTCCACGGCTCGGCAGCGGACTCGTCCAACGCTGCCTATGCGGCCGTGAAGCGCGCGCCGGCCGGACGCCTCGTCGAGGTACCGGTGTTCACTCCGGACATCCACTACGGCAGCGTCTACCTGTACTACGAGCAGCAGGTACTGCGCGATCGGCCGCTGGGGTATTCGACCACCGCGCCGCGTAAGGCGGACGTGGTCGCACGTCACCTCCTGCCGCTGAACTGCGGGGACTGGACGACAGGCGTCGCCGGCCGGCTCGGGATCCTCAAGGTGTCGGCGATCACGCTCCATCGCGGGCTCCTCACCGACAACCCGGTCGTTCCCGACACCGCCGCGATCGCGTGGCGCGGCCTCGTCGCGCACGGCTGGCGGCCGGTTACGACCGACGGAGCGGTGACGACATTCGTCCGCGGCCGGTCGACCGCGCAACCGCCTTTCCCGACCCCCTCGCGGGCGGAGGCGATCTTCTGCGGCGGCTGGTTCCCGGCGGACGAGGTCGGCCACCAGATGAGCTCCCGGCACGCGTCGCTGCTCGTCTACGGCAGCGGCATCCTCCGCCTGTTCATGCAGTCGCCCGAGCCGGCGCAGGTTCGCATCTCGGTCGACGGCCGCTACCACTCGCAGCTGACCGTCGACGCGCTCCGTCAGAAAAACGTCGGCCTCTCCGGTCGGCGGTGGCACCTCGTCACGTTCGACTCCGGGCCGCTGTTCGAGCTCCGCGGCAAGCCGCGCGGTGCGCGCGTCGTCGCGTATGCGCTGCCGTAGAGCGTCCGGCTACATCCCGACCGAGTGGTATCCCGAGTCGACGTACAACGTCGTCGCGGTCACGTTTCGGGCGGCGTCGGAGAGCAGGTACGCCCCCGCCGCGCCGACGTCGGCGGCGTCGATCGGCCGGTGAAGCGGCGATCGCTCCTCGACGATCGCCTCCATTGTCGGGAAGCCGGCGATCGAGCGCGCCGCCAGCGTTCGCACCGGCCCGGCCGAGACGGCGTTGACGCGGATGTTCTTCGGACCGAGATCCCAGGCCAGGTACTTGACCGAGGCGTCGAGCGTCGCCTTCGCCACGCCCATGACGTTGTAGTGGGGCACCGCACGCTCCCCGCCCAGGTAGGTCATGGTCAGAATCGAGCCACCCCCGGCGGCCTCCATCAGAGGCTCGGCCGCCCTGGCACAGGCGACGAGCGAGTACGCGGAGATGTCGACTGCCATCCAGAAGCGGTCGCGTGGCGTGTCGGTGAAGCGGCCCTCGAGGTCCTCGGCGGCTGCGAACGCGACCGAGTGGACGAGCAGGTCGAGACCGCCGCCGAAGGTCTCGCCGATCTCCGCGAAGACTCGCGCCAGGTCGTCGTCCGAACGGACGTCGCACTCGGTGACGAGCGGACTGTCGACCGTCGCCGCAAGCTCGCGGACGCCCGCTTCGATCCGCTCACCCTGGTACGTGAAGGCGAGCTGGGCGCCGCCTTCGGCCAGCCGACCGGCAATCGCCCAGGCGATCGAACGCTTGTTGGCGACACCGAGCACGAGCCCGCGCTTTCCGTCGAATTCCGCCACGGCCGCGAGTCTATGTCAGGAAGAAGTAGCGTCTGCCCGCATGGAGAAGCCCGTCGCGGTGATCACCGGAGGGTCGAGCGGGATCGGCGCCGAGCTGGCGCGCCTCCTCACCGCCGGCGGCTGGCACTCCGTGCTGGTCGCCCGCGGCGAGGAGCGGCTGCGCGCCGTCGCGGACGAGCTCGGCGCCGAGGCCGAGCTTTGCGACGTCGCCGACCGGTCGGCCGTCGGGGCCTTGGCCGAGCGGATCGTCGCGCGCCACCCGCAGATCAAGCTGCTCGTCAACAACGCGGGCGTCCCCGGCCGGGCCGACTTCATCGACGGCGATCCCGAGCGGATCGAGAACGTGATGCGGATCAACTACTTCGGCGGCATCTGGTGCCTGCGCGCGTTCCTGCCGGCATTGGAGGCCGCCGCCCCGGCCGACGTCGTCAACGTCGTCTCGGTCGCGGGAACCGTCGCCCTGCCGCCCTCAGGGCCGTATGCGGCGTCCAAGCATGCCCAGCTCGCGTTCTCGCGCTCCGTCGCCGCGCAGCTGCGGCAGCGCGGGATTCGCGTGCACACGGTGTTGCCCGGCTTTTCCCCGACTGCGGGCTTCCCCGAGCCGGCGGTGCTCCCGAAGACGCTTGCCTGGACGGTGATCGAGCCCGACCGGATCGCGCGAACGATCGTCCGCGCAGTCGCCCACGACCGGCGCGAGAGCTTCGTTCCCTGGTGGTTCCGGAGCGTCGCGGTCCTCCAGGGCTCGGTCCCGGGCACGTTCGCTCGAGGCATGAGCTGGTTCAGCGGCCGCTTTGGCCGCTAGGGACAGTCCCGAACTTCGGGACAGTCGCTAGAGCTGCCAGGACCCGCCGCGGAGGACCGGCACGCGCTCGCCGTCCCGGGTGATCCCGGTGACGGCGACCTCGTCGCTGCCGATCATGAAGTCGATGTGGATGGAGCTCCGGTTCCGGCGGCGGCGGTCCTCTTCCGACAGTCCCTCAGGGGATCCGTCGCCGAGCGCGATGTGGCTCGCCGCGTTCTCATCGAGCAGCGTGTCGTAGAACACGGTGCCGAGCCGGCCGACGCGGCCTTCGCGGTCGACGAGCGCGACCTCGCCGAGCCGAGAGGCGCCTTCGTCGAACGCCGCGCGTCCGCGCATGACCCCGGCGCCCTGCTGGGCGTCGATCTGCACTGCACGTCCACCCTCGAATCGCACCTGAAGTCCCCGGATGATCGTCCCGTCTCCGAGCACGAGCGGCTTGGTCGAGCGGACGAGACCGTCAGCGCGCTCGGGGTCCGGAGTCGCGTAGACCTCCTCCGTCGGGAGATTGGCCAGGTGCTCGATCCCGTCGACGGTCACGTCGCGGGCGGCATGGAACGTCGAGGTCGGCAGCAGCCCGATCGTCAGGTCGGTGCCCGGCCCCTCGAAGTGCAGCGCGTCGAAGCGCCGCTCGTTCAGCCGGTCGGCCGCGCCGGCGAGCGCGTCGGCGCGCTCGTCCCACGCCGCGATCGCGTCGGGCTCGTCGAGCCGGCACACATGCGCGATCTCGTCCCAGAGCCGGTCGAGCGCCTCGTCCGGCGGCAACTCGGGATGGACGAGCTCCGCCCACGCCTTCGTCGGGCACGGCACGACCGCCCAGTTGGTCGTGCGGTCGGAAATGACGTCGAGGATCTCCTTGACGAACGGGAGCTGGTCGCGCCCGGATCGATCCTGATCGAGGTCGTCGAGCAGCCCCGTCGTCGTCGGCCCCGAGAGTGAGATGCGGGCAGCACGCTCCTTCCCGAGCGCCTGTATTCGGTAGCTGTACCAGGACGGAACGAAGTCGAGTGTGTCGTCCGGCGCATGCTCGATCCGCGCCCGCTTCACGTAGGCATCGAAGTACTGCACGTCGACGAACAGCGCCCCGCGCCGGTACGACCGGTCCGCGATCGCCCGCGCGAGCTCGAACTGGCCGTGGTCGGCGGCGATGGTGACGATCTGGCCCGCTTGGATGTTCGCGCCGAGGGTGACCGCGAGGTCGGCGAGTCGGGGAAGGTGGGAGTCCCTACCCACGCGATGAGTCTATGTCGCTGCTCGGGGTTTGACCGCCAGGTACCAACCGACGGTCGCGGTCGCGGAGGAGGGAGCAAGCGCCTCTGCGCGGTTACGCTCGTCACCCTGGCAGTCGGCCAGGTCGAGGTACCACGTGAGGTTTCGTTGCTCCTCCGTGACCTTCGTCCGAGCGACGACCAGCCCATTCGCCTCCAGCAGCGCGCGGAGATCGATGTCGGGCAGGAGCCGCTGGTGTTCGGGGTCGCGGGCGCGTTCGAACCGGTCGACCTCCACTGCCAGCAGCGGATCGGCCGGCGCGATCTGGTCGATCACGAGCACGTTGCCGCCGAAGCGGACGGCGCGCGCGAGCGAGGCGACAACCATCTCGGGCCGGTGGACGTGATGGAGGACCCGCGAGCAGCCGGCGAGGTCGAACGTTCCGAGCCGGAGATCGAGGTTGGTTGCGTCGCCGTCAAGGAAGCTGACGTTCGGGAACGAGCCGCCGCGGCGCCGGCCCTCCTCGAGCAGTGCCGGCGCGTTGTCGACCGCGAGGACGTCGGCCACGAAGGGCGCCAGAGCGAAGGCGAGCGCACCCGTGCCGGCGCCGAGATCGAGCACATGCTCGTCGCCCTGCGGCTGGACGAAGTCCCGCACGGCTTCGGTGAATGCCGCGCGGCGGTTCTCCTCGAGCTCGCCGAGCCGGGTGGCGGTCCTACTCCAGCGATCGTCGCACAAGCTCCAGCGCCTCCTCCATCGTCGTGATCGTGCCTGCAGCACGCTCTTCAGCGATCAATTCGAGCAGTCTGCCGACCTCTGGGCCGGGCGGGATGCCGAGCTCGTCGCCCCGGAGCAGCGGCTCGGCCGGCTCCGTAGCCCGCGCCTGCTCGACGGCGCCGGCGAGGTCGGACGCCCCGAGGTAGGCGAGCGCCTCGAGCGCCTGGGGCTCGGTCGCACGGCGAAACCGGTGGATCGCCCGCGGCGAGTCGTCCGCCGGCCGCTGGGCACGGAGCAGAGCGTCCGTGAACCGGCGCAGGTCACTCGGAATCGGCAGCCGCCTCAGGTTCTCGCCGAACGTGACCGTCAGCCTGAACCAGGGCGAGTCGAAGGCACGGAGCCGAGGGTCGACCCGACCGCCGAGCCGCTCGAGCAGCCCGAGCTCGCCGAGACGCTCGATCCCTTCCGGACGGAGGCGACGCAGCTCGTCGAGGATCCGCTCCCCGGCGGCGCGCGTGACGAGTTCGGCTTTGGTCCGCGTGAGCGCCTCCGCCGCTGGATCGAGCCGGAACCCGAGCTCCTCCTCGAGCCGGACGCCGCGCAGGAGCCGAAGGGGGTCGTCGTCGAAGGCTCGATCGGAGACGAGACGGAGCACGCGCCGCTCGACATCCGATTGCCCACCGAACGGGTCGACGTAGTCACCGCCGGCTACGGGCAGCGCGATCGCGTTGACTGTGAAGTCGCGCTCGCCGAGGTCGGCCTCGATCGAGTCGCCCCGCAGCGGAGAGAAGTCGACCGTCCTGCTGCGGTCGAGGACGACGCGCCACGCGCCGAATCGTTCGTTGAGCGGGAAGACGGCGTCGCCGACACGCGCCCTGAGCGCTCTCGCCGCAGGCTCTGCGTCCCGGCAGGACACGTCGAGGTCGTAGGCAGTCCGACCGAGTAACTCGTCGCGCACGGCGCCGCCGACGATCCAGGCCTCCTCGCCCTCGAAGACCTCTGCGACGAGGTCGCGGCTATGCATCGACCACGCTCCGATACGCACGCAGAGGTCCGGCGTCGATGCCGCACACGAGCTCGTAGGCGATCGTCCCGGCAACGCGGGCGTGATCGTCGGCGAGGACGCCGTCGCCGATCAGTGTCACCGGCGTGCCGACGGGAAGCGGGGCCGGGAGCTCCACTGCGAAGGAGTCCATCGAGATCGTCCCGACAACCGGCTGCAACTCGTCTCCGACGCGGACCCGCGTCCCGGTCAGGTCGCGCCTGAAGCCGTCGCCGTACCCGACGGGCACCAGCCCGATCCAGGTTGGCCGCTCTGCGACGAAGCGCCGACCGTAGCCCGTGCTTTCTCCAGGATCGAGTCGCTTGACCTGCACCAGCTCACTCCGCCAGGAGAGTGCGGGCTCGAGTCCGTCGTCGGCCGGATCCCCACCGAACGGCGAGAGGCCGTAGAGCGCGATCCCGCAGCGGGCGGCATCGAACCTGGCCGACGGCAGTCTCAGTGCGGCGGCGCTGTTCGCCACGTGGCGCGTGTACCCGGCGGACGGCGCGGTCGCCTCGCGAAAGCGCTCGATTTGCTGCTCGGCGAAGCCGACGTCGCTATCTGCGGTCGCAAGGTGAGACATCAAGCCGACGACGTTCGCCTGCGGCGCCGGCAGCTCAGAGAGGCCCCAGCGCCCCATGCCCGTGTCGAGCTTCAGGTGAACCGGAACCTCCGGCAGCGCGCGGTCGTCCGAGACGACGACCTCGAGCTTCGCTTCTCGCGCCGGTGCGATCTCGTCGTCAGGGGTCGGGCCGAGCACGATCACCCGCGCGTCCGGGAACGCCGCTCGGAGCGGCAGCGCCTCGGAGACCGTCGCCGTGCAGAGAGCCGTTGCGCCCCCACCGAGCGCCGCGCCGCCGACGTCGAGCGCGCCGTGGCCGTAGCCGTCGGCCTTGACGACCGCCCAGAGCTCTGCGCCCGCGAGTGCGTCGAGCAGGACGCGGACGTTCCGGCGAACCGCGCCGAGGTCGAGCGTGATGTCCGAACGAGCCATCCGGCCGTTATTCCAGCGCGGCCGGGAGGAGCGCCACGACGTCAGAGGCGACCAGACCGCGCGACGGCCCGAGCCGGCCGGCGACGTCGCAGGCGACGGCGCCCGCGACCGCCGCCAGTCGCGCCTCCATCCCCTTGGCCAGGAACGCGCCGATCACGCCGGTGAGGACGTCCCCAGTGCCGGCGGTGGCGAGCGACGGCGGCCCGAGCGCAGCCACGAGTACGCCGGTGCCTGGAGCGGCGATGAGGGCGTCCGCACCCTTGAGGAGGCAGATGCAGCCGAATCTCTCGGCCCCCTCGGTCACCGCCGCCAGCCGGTGGGCGGCCACCCAGGCCGAGTCCCGCTCCAGTAGCCGGCCGAGCTCGCCCTCGTGGGGGGTCAGGACGGTCGGCGCCGACCGCCCGAACGGCTCCAGGCTGTAGAGGGCGTCGGCGTCGACGACGGCAGGCAGATTGGACTCCTCGAGCAGCCGCCGGACGAGCGCCTGGACGTCGTCCGACCGGCCGAGCCCGGGTCCGATCGCGAGCGCATCGTGCTTCGCGAGGGCGTTCTGCGCCTCCTCCAGCGGCCGCTTCACCGCCTCGACGAGGCGTCCCTCGAGCACGGTCATCGATTCGGTGGGCGCGCACACGGTGACGTAGCCCGCGTCTGCGCGGAAGGCCGCGGTCGCGGTCAGGATGACCGCACCGGTCATCCCGGGAGCGCCGCCGACGACGAGGAGCGCTCCGGCCGTGTACTTCGTGTCGGAGGGGAGCTTCGGCGGGACGAGCGACAGCAGGTCGCGCGTGACCACGCCGTGGGTCGTGTCGCGGTGGTCGAGCCCGATGTCGGCAACGACGACGTCGCCGGCATTGAAGCGGCCGGGAGCAACCTCGAGTCCGACCTTGCGACCGTGCATCGTCACCGTCACGTCCGCGCGGACGGCCGTGCCTTCGATCTCACCGGTGTCGGCGTCGACGCCCGACGGCAGGTCGACGGCGACCACCGGCACGCCGGCACCGTTGATCTGCTCGATCAGCCGTGCGGCGTCCGGGCGCGGTTCGCCCTTGAACCCGGTGCCGAACAGTGCATCGATCAGCGCGTCTCCCTCCAGCCCTTCCTGCGCGTGCCGACCGGCCGCCCGGAGCACCTCGAGCGCGATCCGCCCGTCGCCCCCGTTGGCGCCGCCGCCGCAGACCGCGCCGAACGACCGCGCGTCCGGATAGCGGCGCAGCGCCTCCTCGGCGACAGCGCGCCCGGCCCGCTCCATCATCGCGGGGACGTCGTGCCCTGCCTCGGCCGCCCGCATCTCCTCGGCCGTGTACAGCGGCTGGAGATACGGAGTCGGAGCTGGACTGGAGTCGGGCACCGACGCTCCTACGGGTTCGTCACGCATACGGCGGCGGCGAGGTCCTGCGAGTGCGTCATCGAGAGGTCGAGGCTCCCCGCCCCCGCCCGCTCGGTCTCGGTGAAGCAGCGCTCGCGGAAGGACGGGTACCGCGCGAGCGCACGCCGTACCCGCTCGATTTCGATCAGATCGACGCCGACCGTCGCCGTCACAACGAGCGCTCGAGCCATTCGGGCAGGTAGGCGACCGA
>JBKPPY010000008.1:0-7452 GCA_046733845.1 Actinomycetota bacterium
CGCATCCCCGCCTCGTCCCTGCTCGCGGCCGGGTAGAGCTCCGAGTACGTTCCCTCGAGGTACGCGTTTGCGACGATTCCCGGCCCACCGTGACCGGGGCCGGTGATGTAGAGCGCATCGAGGTCGCGCGCACGGATCGCGCGGTTCATATGCGCCCAGATCAGGTTGAGACCGGGGGTCGTACCGAAGTGACCGAGAAGACGCGGCTTGACGTGCTCCGGCCGGAGCGGCTCCCGGAGAAGCGGGTTGTCGAGCAGGTAGATCTGCCCGACCGAGAGGTAGTTGGCCGCGCGCCAGTAGGCGTCGATCAGGCGGAGCTCGTCCGGTGTCACGGACGCTTCCGCAGGTAGACGAACCAGTAGATCGCTCCGACCATCAGGCTGCCCCCGATCACGTTCCCGATTGTGACGGGGATCAGACTTGCGGTGAGAAACCGACTCCACGTCAGGCTGCTCAGGTCGCCGGCGGGGTGGGCCGAGACGAACGCCCGGTCGGTCTTCACCAGTAGCGCGAACGGGACGAAGTACATGTTCGCGATGCTGTGCTCGAAGCCGGCGGCGACGAACGCCGTGATCGGCGGCACGATCGCCAGGATCTTGTCCGTCGTCGTCCGCGCGCTGTAGCAGAGCCAGACGGCGATGCAGACGAGCGCGTTGCAGAGCATCCCGAGGGCGATCGCCTGCCCGAAGCCGAAGCTCGTCTTCGTTGCCCCGATCGACAGCGCCGTGACACCGACCTCGCCCTTGCCGAACGCGTATTGCCGGGCGGCGAAGACCAGCCCCGCGGTCGCGATCGCGCCCACGAAGTTTCCCGCGTAGACGATCGCCCAGTTGCGCAGGAGGCGCACGGTCGAGACGCGCCGGCCCGCCCACGCCATCACGATCAGGTTGTTGCCGGTGAACAGCTCGGCGCCGGCGACGACGACGAGGATGAGGCCGAGCGAGAAGGCGAGCCCGCCGAGCAGGCGCGCTACCCCGTACGGCACACCCGACGTCCCTGCGAGCGTGTTGGTCGCGAACGCAGCACCGATCGCGATGAAGGCACCGGCGACTACTGCCAGCGCAAAGGTCGTCACTGCGTCGAGGCCGGTCTTCGCGACCCCGACGGTCTCTGCCCGCTTCGCCATGTCCGCGGGTGCGAGGGCGTCCAGCGGACCGCCGAACGGGCCGGCGGCGACCGGCCCGTTCGGTGACGCCTGGATCGTGCTCGGCGTCATGTCGTCCTTGGCGTGGCCCCGATCGACGCCTCGGCGACAGTGCCCTCGACGGCAGCGCCGGCCGGGAGCCGGAAGGCCATGAAGGCCAGGATGGCGAGCCCGAGGCCGACGAGCACCATCGCGACCCCGACCACGATCCCGAACAGTGCGACCTGCTCGGCGAAGAACGATGTGTTCAGGGCGTTGGTCAGGGCCGTCTCCGTGACCCAGATGTTGCGGGCGCCGTTCTCGACCGGCTGCTTGGTCTTCGGGTCGACTGCCGCCAGCGTCGAATCGTTCGTGTCCTTGCCATCCTTCGTCAGGAAGCGGCCCATCTGGGCGTACGTCTTGCCGCCGGTCGCCTCGAACGTGTGGATCCGCATGTAGCTCGCGAAGCACTTCGCGCGGGCGCCGCTGTTGATCTCCTTGCCGGCCACGTCGCAGGTCGGCAGGTCGGCGATGATCGCCGCCGGCAGCTTCGCCTTCTTCGCCTCCGCCAGGATTGCCGTCTTGTTCATGTCGGGCGATCCGACGATGAACTCCCGCTTGATGTCCGTGCGGACCTCATTGCGACCGGTCACGCCCATCACGATCGCCGCGGCGCCGAACGCGATGAGGACGAGCGCTGCGGCGTATCCGCCGAACTCGAAAAGTCTCTTGCTGGTCATTCGGGGCCTCCTTGACTCGATGTGACCCCATTAAGTGCGGCCTGCGGACGCACGGCGTCCGGGCAGACCACAGAATCGGGTTCGGGGAATTACGGAACGTGCCTCAGCGGGGCGCCCGATGGGCTCGAAGCCCGCTGAGGCGCAGAATGACGAGGTGACCGTCGCCGGCCCCGAGGTCCGAGATGTGATCCTCCGCAGCGGAGGAACGCTGAGGCTCCGGCCGCCCGTCGCAGCTGACGCGGAGGCGGTGCTCGCGTTCTTCGCCGGATTGTCGGAAAGGAGCCTCTACCGGCGGTTCCACGGCTTCCCGGGTCTTCGCGCAGAGACGGTCGAGCCGTTTCTCGAGCCCGACTGGACGGAGCGCGGCGCGCTCGTGGGCGTCCGCGACGAGGAGATCGTCGCGCTGGCGAACTACGTCCGGCTCCGCGACCCGGCACGCGCGGAGGTCGCGTTCGCGGTCGCAGACGCGCTCCAGGGGCAGGGCGTCGGGACGCGCCTGCTGGAGCAGCTGGCGCTGACTGCGGCCGCGGAGGGGATTGCCACCTTCGTCGCGGAGGTGATGCCCGACAACGAGCCGATGCTGCACGTCTTCGCCGACGCGGGGTTCGCCGTGTCCCGCCGGATCGAGGGCGGGACGACAGAGGTGCGCCTCGAGATCGCCCCTACGGAGACGTATCGGGCGGCAGTCGACGAGCGGGACCACGTCGCCGTCGTCGCGTCGCTCGAGGCCTTCTTCCGGCCGGAGACGGTTGCCGTTGTCGGTGCGTCGACCCGGGCAGGTTCGATCGGAGGCGAGCTGTTCAGGAACATCCTGGAATCGCGGTTCGAGGGAGTCGCGTATCCGGTCAACCCGAAGGCGACGTCAGTTGGAGGCGTTCGGGCGTATCCGTCCGTCGCCGACATCCCCGACCCGGTCGATCTCGCCGTCTTCTGCGTTCCCGGCGAGTCGGTCCTCGCCGAGGCGGAGGCGGCGCTGCGGAAGGGCACGCGTGCGCTCTGCGTGATCTCGGCGGGCTTCGCCGAGACTGGCGCCGATGGCATTCCTCGACAGGACCGGCTGCTGGCCCTGGTCCGCGCCCACGGAGCCCGCCTGATCGGCCCGAACTGCCTGGGCATCTTCTCCGCCGGCCCGCGGCTGAACGCGACTTTTGCTCCGCATACCTTCCCGGCAGGCAACATCGGCTTCTCCTCCCAGAGCGGCGCCCTCGGGCTCGCGGTCCTCGAGCGGTCGGCTGCACGCGGGCTGGGTCTCTCGGCCTTCGTGTCGATCGGCAACAAGGCAGACGTCTCGTCCAACGACCTGCTCGAGCATTGGGAGGACGATCCGGACACCGATCTGATCCTGCTGTATCTCGAGTCGTTCGGGAACCCGCGGAAGTTCGCGCGCCTGGCTCGGCGGATCGCGCGTGAGAAGCCGATCCTGGCGATGAAGGGCGGACGGACCTCGGCCGGTATGCGAGCTGCCGGCTCGCACACCGCCGCGCTGGCCGGCTCCACCGCCGCGGTCGAGGCGCTCTTCCGGCAAGCGGGTGTGATCCAGGCCGATTCGCTCGAGGAGCTCGCGGACGCCGCTGTCCTCCTCTCGTCCCACCCGCTCCCGGCCGGCAGGCGCGTGGCGGTCGTGACGAACGCGGGTGGTCTCGGAATTCTCTGCGCCGACGCCTGCGCGGCCGCCGGCCTGGAACTGCCGCCGCTCGCGGAACCCACCCGCGCGCGCCTGGCCGACGTGCTCCCGCGCGAGGCGAGCCTGGCGAACCCCGTCGACATGCTCGGCTCCGCCGTCGCGTCGACCTACGAGGCCGCCCTCCCTCCCGTCCTCGCCGACCCTGGGATCGACGCGCTGATCGTGCTGTTCGTGCCCCCGGTCGTCGCCGGCGCGGACGAGGTCGCCGAGGCGGTGGTTCGCGGAACCGGCGGCGCGCCGGCGACCGGAAAGCCGGTGCTGGCCGCCTTCGTCTCGGGCGAGGGGATCCCCACCTGTCTCCTCCGGCCGGACTCCGGCGTTGCAGCGTTCGAGTATCCCGAGTCGGCTGCCCGCGCGCTCGCGCACGCCGTCGACCGTGCCGAATGGCTTCGGCGACCGGCCGGTTCGACGCCCGACCTCGGTGGCATCGACCGAGCGGCGGCCGCCGCCCTCGTCGAATCCGCCCTCGCCGGCTCCGACGACGTCTGGCTCGACGCCCGACAGGTGCGCGTGTTGTTCGCCGCCTACAGCATCCCGCTCGTGGACGAGCGCCTGGCCGATTCGTCCGAAGAGGCGGTCGCCGCCGCGCAGGAACTCGGGCTGCCGGTGGTCGTGAAGAGCGCCGTGCCCGGCGCGCACAAGACTGAGACGGGAGGTATTGCCCTCGATCTGGCGACCGAGCAGGAAGTGCGAGAGGCAGTCGAACGGATCGGCCCGCCCGTGGTGGTGCAGCCGCTGATCCGCGGAGGGGCGGAGCTGCTGGCCGGTGTCGTCCAGGATCCGACGTTCGGGCCGCTGGTCGCCTTCGGCCCGGGAGGCGTGTTCGCCGAGCTGATCGGGGAGGCGCAGTTCCGCATCGCGCCGCTGACGCTCGCCGACGCGGAGGACGTCGTCCTCACCGGCAAGGCCGGTCGGCTCGTCGCCGGCTACCGGGGCGCACCGCCGGCCGAGGCGGGCGCGCTGGTCGACCTCGTCCTTCGGCTCGCCCAGCTCGCCGACGACGTGCCCGAGGTCGCCGAGCTCGATCTCAACCCCGTGCTGGGACTCCCGGACCGCTGCGTGGCTGTCGACGCCCGTGTCCGACTCCGGCGGGCCGAACGCAGCGCGAGTGCAAAGACCTGGTGAGTTGCGGGATTCCCGCAGGGTTTGGTCCGCGCCCGCCCCGATGCCGCCGCCTGGCTTCGGGGCGACCGTTACTCCATCAACCTGACCGCGCGGTTTCCGCGCACGTTGGAGGAGGCCGAAGATGAGAGTCCAGGACCTGATGACCGCGAACGTGGTGACGGTGAGCTCGGATGCGCAGCTCAAGCACGCTGCCACGATGCTCGCCGAGCACCGGGTGTCGGGCCTGCCGGTCGTGGACGACGACGGGCGGGTCCTGGGCGTGCTCTCGGAGGCGGACGTGCTGTTCAAGGAGACAGGCCGCGAGGAGTGGCACGGCTTCTTCGAACGGCTGATCGCTGCCTCGCCGAGCCAGCTCGACCTCAAGCTCGCCGCGCGGACCGTCGGCGAGGCGATGTCCGCACCCGCGGTGACGATCGGCCTTCGGCGGCCCGTGACGGACGCCGCGACGACGATGATCCAGGAGGGCATCGGACGCCTGCCCGTGATCGACGACGACGGACGGCTGGTCGGGATCATCACGAGGGCCGACCTCGTGCGCGCGTTCGTGCGCACTGATGCCGAAATCGAGCGGGAGATCCGCGAGGAGGTCCTCTGCCGGACCCTCTGGCTCCAGCCCGATGCGATCCAGATCGAGGTATCCGGCGGCGAGGTGCGGCTCTCTGGTGTAGTCCAGACGAAGACGGACGCCGAGCTGATCCCCACCTTCGTCCAGCGGGTGCCGGGCGTCGTCGCGGTGCTCTCCAAGCTGCGTTGGTTCGAGGAGAACGGGCATCGTCGAGGCCGCGCCGGAATAGGGGCGGGCCTCCCCCGCTAGTCGTCGAGCATTCCTCGGTCGATCGCGTAGCGGACGAGCTCGGCGCGGGTCGAGAGCCGCAGCTTCTGCATGATGTGCGCGCGATGCGTCTCGGCCGTGCGGACCGAGATGTAGAGCATCTTCGCGATCTCCTGATTCGTATGCCCAAGCGCGAGCAGCCTTAGCACTTCCCGCTCGCGCTCGGAAAGCGGGTCTGCCTCCTCGCGCGCCTGCGCCTCGGCCGCGGCAGCGACCAGGCGCGCGCCGAGGACGGGATGGACGTAGCGACCGCCGGCGGCCACGTCGCGGACCGCGCCGACGACCTCCGCATCGGCTGCCTCTTTGAGCACGTATCCCGAGGCTCCCGCCGCGAAGGCTTCGCGCACGTAGCGAGGGTCGTCCTGCATCGAGAGCACAAGTACCTTCGCGGCCGGTGCCTCCTTGAGGACGAGCGGAACGCCCTCGATCCCGCTCTGGCCGGGCATGACGACGTCCATCAGCACCACGTCGGGCTTCTTGTCGCGGGCCTCGAAGACTGCGGTCCGCACGTCCCCCGCCTCGGCGACCACCTCGATGTCGTCCTCGGCATCGAGCAGGAGGTGGAGTCCCGAGCGGACGACGGCGTGGTCGTCGACGATCAGCACGCGGATTGTGGTCGTCATCGCAGCGGTACCTCGGCGACGATGGTCGTCCCGGAGCCCTCGCTCGACTCGACCGAGAATCTGCCCCCGAGCAGGCCGACCCGTTCTCTCATCCCGACGAGCCCGAGACCGCTCGAGCGGTCCGCGCCTGCGCCGAGGCCTCGCCCGTCGTCCTCCACGACGACGGTCACGGATCCGTCCCGCCGGGTAACCACTACGCTCGCGTGATCGGCGCGCGCATGCTTCGAGACGTTAGTCAGCGCTTCTTGCGCGATCCGGTAGAGGGCGGTCTCGATCTCGGCGGGGAGCCGCGTCTCTCCGAGATTTGCCTCCACGTCGACCCGGAGCCCCGACTCGCCGGCGAACGCGTCGGCGAGGCGCTCGAGCGCCGGAACGAGGCCGAAATCGTCAAGGGCCTTTGGCCGAAGTTCCACGGCAAGCCGACGCACGGACTGGAGGGTCTTCACGATCTCGTTCCGCAGTTCGGCCGCCGCCTCCGTCGTCGCCGCCTCCGTCTTCGCTTCCTCGACCCGCTTCAGGCCCAGCAGAATCGACGTCAAGGCCTGGCCGGTCTCGTCGTGGAGTTCGCGGGCGAGGCGGCGCCGCTCAAGCTCCTGGCCTTCGACGACTCTGCGGAGCGAATCCCGCGCGACGCGGTCGGCGAGGTCGACCGCGACCGCAGCCCGGGCTGCGAAGGTTTCCGCAACGCGGAGCTCCTCGTCCGTAAAACGCGGATCGGCGCTGCGCTTGTTGTGGGCGGCGATCACTCCGATCGCGCGGTCGGCGACGATCATCGGCACGAACAGGCCGGAGCGCATGCCGATCCGGCGGGCGACATCGCGGTTGATCTCCACGTCATCGAGGGGCGAGTCGACGCGCTCGCTTCGTCGACGCTCGAGGACGCGCCCGCTCTTCGAGCCGCCGAGACCGAGGAACTCGCCGCGCAGCTGCTCGGCCCGCGGTCCCGCGGCCGCCTCGATCCGGAGGTCGCCGTTCGCGGAGGGGAGCATGATCAAGACCGCGTCCGCGTCGATCAGGTTTCGCAGGCGCGCCGCGATCAGCTCGAGCAGCGGGCCGAGCTCCGTCTCGCCGGCGAGGGCGTTGCCGACCTCTGTCAGCGACTCGAGTTGCGCCAGCCAGCGCGTCGCGGATTCGTAGAGGCGGGCGTTCTCGATCGCGACCGCGGCCTGCGCTGCGAGCAGCGTCACGACCTCCTCGTCCTCGCCGGTGAAGTCGTCGCCGCCCTCTTTCTCCGTCAGATACAAGTTGCCATAGGCCACCCCGCGCAGCAGGATGGGGACGCCGAGGAACCGGCGCATCAGCGGATGATGCGGCGGGAATCCCAC
>JBKPPY010000009.1:0-6050 GCA_046733845.1 Actinomycetota bacterium
GATCAGGACGCTCTTGCGCGAGCGCGAAGAGGCGCGTGCCCGGAAAGAGTGGGACCGCGCCGACGCGATCCGCGCTGCCTCCGCGGATGAAGGCTGGCTGGTCACCGATCATCCTGGCGGCTCGGTCGTGTACCCGAAGCCGTGACGTCGGAGCTCGTATACGGCCGCCGGGCGGTCCGCGAGGTGCTGCGCGGCCGTCGGGAGGTGCTCGAACTCCTCGCCACCGAGCGCGCAGCGCGCGACACTTGGGAGCGCAAGCCGAAGATCGTGCCCGAGAAAGCATTGAACGAGCTGGCCGGCACCCGTGACCATCAGGGCGTGGTCGCCCGCGTGGAACCCTTCCGCTACGCCGACGCGTACGAGCTCGCCGGCGAGGCCGACCCGTTGCTCGTCGTGCTCGACCAGGTCACCGATCCTCGGAACCTCGGCGCGGTGATCCGCTCTGCGGAGGGGGCGGGGGCGACGGGCGTAATCCTTCCTGCGCACCATTCCGCACGGGTGACGCCGGCGGTCGCGCGTTCCTCGGCAGGGGCGGTCGAGCACCTACCGGTGGCGGTCGTTCCGAACCTCGCGCGCTACCTCAACGACGTGAAAGGGCCGCGGCTGTGGGTCTACGCCGCCGACGCGGTCGGGACACCGATGGCCGAAATGGACCTGTCCGGGGGGCTGTCCCTCGTCTTCGGAGCCGAAGGAAAGGGACTGCGGCCGCTCGTTCGGCGCGCCTGCGACGACACCGTGTCGATCCCGTTGTCCGGGCGGGTCGAGTCGCTGAACGTGTCGGTTGCCGCTGCCGTGCTGTTGTACGAGGCGCGGAGGCAGCGTGCCTGACCCGACGCTGTACCTGTTCGACGGCTACAACCTGCTCCACGCCGGCGACTACCGTGACGTCAGGAAGCTCGTCGACCGGTTGGCGAGCTTCGTCGCGCAGCAGGGAGCCCGAGGCGTCGTCGTGTTCGACGGTCACGGCGACGACCTCGACCGCGGCCCGCTGCAAGTTCGGTATGCGCCGCACGCGGACACACTGCTCGAGCGGCTCGCTGCCGAGCACCGGGGCCGGGAACAGGTCTGCCTCGTCTCGTCGGACCTCGCCGTACGCGGAACATCGGGCGTCGAGGTCCGGAAGCTGTCGTCCAAGACCTTCCTGCGTGACCTGGGCTCGACCGAGCACCAGGAGGCGGCACCGTTGCGTCTGTCCGAGCGGCTGGACGAGGCCACGCGGGAGAAGCTGGAAAAGTTGCGCCGGGGGCAAGAAACCTAGCGAGCGGAAAAATTGCAAAAACTCTTGTAACTTTTGCAAGAGGGTGCTATCTTCCGCCTCAACTTGAGGGTGAGACTTTAGGTCGCACTCGTCCCCCGGCCCCAGAAACCAGGAGACTCCAGATGCCCGCACATGCCGCTGTCGCAGGTCGGACACAGCAGAAGTCTCAACGAGAGCTCGAGGATCTCCAGCTCGTCATGCGCGTCCGCAACGGCGACGAGCGGGCCCGCGAGGCGCTGATCCAGCGCTACACGGGCTTCGTCCGCATGAAGGCGAGCTCGTACTTCATCGCCGGCGGCGAGCCGGAAGACCTGGTGCAGGAAGGGCTGATCGGGCTCTGCAAGGCGATGCGCGATTTCCGGCCGGACAAGGAGACCTCCTTCCGCTCGTTCGCCGAGCTGTGCGTGACGCGGCAGATCATCACGGCGATCAAAACAGCGACGCGCTTCAAGCACGCGCCGTTGAACACGTACGTCTCTTTTTCGCAGACGCCGGCGGGCCAGGATCCCGACTCGGACGTCACGCTGGGCGATGCACTCCCCGGCTCCCACGTCCATGACCCGTCGGTGGCGGTGATCTCAACGGACGAGCTCAAGAGCCTCGTCTTCTGCCTCGGTACCGGACTTTCCCCGCTCGAGTCGGACGCGCTGCGGATGTACCTGGAAGGTTCGTCCTACGAGGACATGGCCGAGGTGCTCGGCTGCGACACGAAGGCGATCGACAACGCCCTGCAGCGGGTCAAGCGGAAGATCCTGCAGCACCAGCGCTCACGCGAAGTCCTGCACTAGCGAACCACGAGTCGAGGCTTCCGAAGGGACAGGCTTTAGCCGGTCCCTCGCCTTCGGTGGGCGTCAAGTAGCCGTACCATGCTCGGTGCGGGTGCCGGAGTAGCTCAGCTGGTAGAGCAATCCCCTTGTAAGGGATAGGCCGTGGGTTCGAGTCCCTCCTCCGGCTTGGACGGCCAAGGCCTACCCGGCCACCGCGAGCGCCTGCTCGAGATCGGGCCAGAGTTCGTCTGGATCCTCGAGCCCGACCGACAGGCGTAGTAGCCCGACCGGAACGCGGTCGCCCTCCCAGCGGTGGCGCGATTCCATTGTCGACTCGACGCCGCCGAGGGACGTTGCGTTCTTGATCAGCTTCGTCGCGCGTTCGACCGGGACGGGGTCGCCGGTGACGTCGAACGAGAGTAGTCCACTGAATCCCGGGTAGCGCACGGTCTGAACGGCGGGGTGCGCTGCGAGCCTCTCCGCGAGAACGCGCGAGGTTTCGGACTGCCGCTCGATCCGCACGCCGAGTGTCTTCAGTCCACGTGTGACGAGCGCCGCCGTGTCGGCCGAGCAGATCGGACCCGCGCAGTGGCGGAAGTGGAAGAGGTGGTCGTAGTCCGCCTCGTCCTTGCAGACGACGGCGCCGGCCATCGCGTCCGAGTGGCCCGTCAGGTACTTGGTCGCCGAGTGGAGCACGAGGTCGGCGCCCTCGCCGAGTGGGTTGAGATAGACCGGCGTGGCGACCGTGGAGTCGACAACCACCTTGGCCGGGTGTGCAGCGGCGGCGGCGATGTTGGGCATCGTCAAGAAGGGATTCGACGGCGCCTCGAGCCAGATGAGGTCGACCTCGGTCGGCGGCGGCCCGGTCTGATCGAACTCGACCGTTTCGAGTCCCCACGGTCCGAGGATCTCGCGCAGGAGCACGCCGACGCCGAAGTAGCCTCCCCCGGCCAGAGCGACCTTTTGTCCCGGCCGGAGCAGGGCGAGGAGGATCGACGTGGCTGCAGCCATCCCCGAGGAGAAGAGGAGTGCTCGCCCGCCCTCGAGCTCGCCGAGCTTCCGTTCTGCCTCGACCCCAGTCGGGTGGGCCTCGCGCATGTAGCTGAACTCGCCGGGCGAGCCGTCCTGGAAGGGCCAGACGCTTCTCCGGTCGACGCTCATCCCGCGAGACTACCGGCGGGCTCGGGGCGCAACTCCTCCAGCTTCCCCATGCGGGCCAGCTCCGGGAACATCTTGATCGAGGCGAGTGCAATTCCGATCGTCGCGATCCCGCCGCCGACGACCGTCGCCGTTGCGCCGAAGAGCGCGGCCACGGCACCCGACTCGAAAGCGCCGAGCTCATTCGACGCGGAGATGAAGACCATCTCGACCGCGCCGACCCGACCGCGCAGCTCGTTGGGAGTCACGAGCGCAACCGTTGTCGAGCGGATGTTGACGCTGATCATGTCCACGAATCCGGCGACCGCCAGCGCGACCAGCGTCAACGGAAGCCACGTCGACAGCCCCCAGACGATGTTGGCGGCGCCGAACAGGATGACGACGGCGATCAGCGTCGGCCCAGCCGCACGTCGGAGCGGCCGCCGGGTGAGGATCAGCGCCGCCCCGAGCGCGCCCACAGCCGGCGCCGCCCGCAGTACGCCGAGGACGACCGGGCCGGCGTCGAGGATGTCGCGGGCGTAGATCGGGAGCAGCGCGACGCCCCCGCCGAGGAGGACTGCGAAGAGGTCGAGTGTGATCGCGCCGAGCAGCATCCGGGTGCGCAACACGAACCGTATTCCGCCCACGAGCCCCGCCAGTCCGACCGGAGCCTCGCCGGGTTGCGAACGAACCTGCAGCGCGGCCATGGACACTCCGGCCACTGCGAAGAGCAGCGCCGCGAGGCCGTAGACGGCCTCCGGCCGCCACGCAAAGATGAGTCCGCCGACCGCCGGGCCGGCGATCACCGCGATCTGACCGGCGACCGACCGCAGTGCCACCGCGCCCGGGACCAAATCCGGCGGGACGACCTCGGGAGTGAGCGCCTGGTAGGCGGGCCAGCCCAGCGCGCTCGCCGCTCCGGTCAGCGCTGCGAGGACGAAGAAGGGCCAGACCACGTCCACGTTCGCGACGGTCACCGCCAGCAGCCCGGCCGAGACGCCGACCATCAGCGCGAGGGCGAGCGCGGCGACCAGGCGGCGCGGCAGCCGGTCGGCCAGGTGGCCTGCGGGCAGCGCAAGGAGGAGCAGTGGGACGAACTCGGCCAATCCGATCAGGCCGAGGTCGAGTGGATCCCTGCTGATGTCGAAGACCTGCCACCCGACCGCGACCGCGATCATGTTCTCGGCGAACCGCATCGAGAAGATCGCCGACCAGAGGAAGCGGAAGTCCCGCTCCTGCAGCGCGGGAGGAAGTCGTTGCCGCATCGCGCGAACCTAGCAACGACACCCGGTTAGGCTCCCGCGCATGGACGAGACCACCGCCGGGAAGCTCGAGCGCTTGCTGGCGCTACGCCGGGAGGCGGGCCACCAGGGGAGCGAGCAGGCGGTCGCCCGGCAGCGGGAGCAGGGCAAGTTCCTCGCACGCGAGCGCGCCGAGAAGCTGCTCGACCCGGGCTCGTTCGTCGAGCTCGATCGGTACGTCCGTCATCGCGAGGTCGAGTTCGGGATGCGCGACCGGCGGCCATGGGGCGACGCGGTCGTCACCGGGTACGGCACGATCTTCGGCCGTAAGGTCTTCGTCTTCTCCCAGGACTTCACGATCTTCGGCGGGTCGTTGTCCGAGGTCTTCGCCGAGAAAATCTGCAAGGTGATGGACCTGGCGCTGAAGCTCGGCTGTCCGGTCATCGGGATCAACGACTCGGGCGGGGCGCGGATCCAGGAGGGCGTGGTCTCGCTCGCCGGCTATGCCGAGATCTTCTGGCGGAACGTCCAGGCGTCGGGTGTCATCCCGCAGATTTCGCTCGTGATGGGGCCGTGCGCCGGCGGCGCGGTCTACTCGCCGGCGATCACCGACTTCGTATTCATGGTCGAGGGCTCCTCGTACATGTTCATCACCGGTCCCGACGTGGTGAAGACCGTCACCGGAGAAGAGGTGACGTTCGAGGACCTCGGCGGTGCGACCGCGCACGCGACGAAGTCGGGGGTCGCCTCATTCACCTCGCCCGACGAGGCGGCCTGCCTCGAGGACGCGCGCTACCTGCTCTCGTTCCTGCCGCAGAACAACCTCGAGCCGCCGCCGTTCGCGGAGCCGTCCGATCCGCGCGACCGCGAGGCGGTCGAGCTCGACACGCTGATCCCCGACGAGCCGACCAAGCCCTACGACATGAAGGACGTGATCCGTCACGTCGTCGACGACGGCGAGTTCCTCGAGGTGCACGACCGCTGGGCGGAGAACATCGTCTGCGGGTTCGCTCGCCTCGGCGGCCATCCGGTCGGTGTCGTCGGCAACCAGCCACGGTCGCTCGCCGGCGTACTCGACATCGACGCGTCGGTGAAGGCGGGGCGCTTCGTGCGGACCTGCGATGCCTTCAACCTGCCGCTGGTGACGTTTGTCGACGTGCCGGGCTTCCTGCCCGGGACTGCCCAGGAGTGGGGTGGGATCATCCGCCACGGCGCGAAACTGCTCTACGCGTACGCGGAGGCGACGGTGCCGAAGCTCACCGTGATCACGCGGAAGGCCTACGGCGGCGCCTACGACGTCATGTCGTCGAAGCACATCCGCGCCGACTTCAACTTCGCGTGGCCGACCGCCGAAGTGGCGGTGATGGGACCGGAGGGCGCGGTCAACATCGTCTTCCGCAAGGAGCTCGAGGCGAACGGTGACCCGACCGGGCGCCGCGCGGAGCTGATCGCCGACTACAAGGAGCGCTTTGCCAACCCGTACACCGCCGCGGAGCGGGGTTACGTCGACGACGTGATCGAGCCGCGACGGACGCGACCTGTGCTGATCGACGCGCTAGAAACGGCGCGAACGAAGCGCGAGCGTCGTCCTCCGAGAAAGCACGGCAACATTCCGCTGTAGCGGTTTCGTCCGTTCGTCGTCGCGCC
>JBKPPY010000010.1:0-18882 GCA_046733845.1 Actinomycetota bacterium
TGTGGGGCCGAATCGTGGCCGCCCCGATCGAGACGGTGAAGCTGGGCTACGCGCTGTTGATCAAGAGCGGGTGTTGATCAGCCCGTCGCAGCGACCAACCTGCGGCTCAGTACGGCTGATAGCCGAGCGCGTGTAGTTCACCCCGAAAGTGATTGCTCGCGGCCAGCGGACGCGAGCGGACCTTCGGGTTAGTCACCCCAGTCGAAGTCGCGCGAGCGGCCCCAGAGACCCTGCTCGGTCTCGACGGGCTCCGGCTCCAGCGTGTCCTCCCCCGGCCAGAGATGCGTCGCTGCGGTCATCTCGACTGCGGGCTCGGTTCCGTCCATTGTCTCTTCGAGCCGTGCCTGCTCCTCGGACTTGAAAAGCGGGTGGTTGTCGAAGGGGTCGTCGAGCTCGTAGCTGGCGAGCGGCATATCGCCCTCGAGCTCGGAGTTGCGGCGCTTGAGCTCGAGATGCTCCTGGATGACCTGACTGAACAACGACGTCGTCTCAACCGGCATACGAACCTCCGTGGGAGGGGACGGGACTCGTGACGGAGCGGGATTGTAACGGAATTGTTTGGGCTGAGCACCGCCAACAGTAGGCGCTTCGGCGGATAGAACCGTCCGTATGTGAGGATGCAGATGTGCCGAAACTGCGCCGAACCGGGAGCGCCGTCGGGCTCGCCTTTGCCGCGTACGACGCCTGGCTGCGGCTGTCGCCGACGCAGCGCAGGGCCGTTCTGGCCGCCGCGCGACGGTACGGGCCGGTGATCGCCGCCCAGGCAGCGCGTTCGGCAAGAGCAGCGGCGGCGCGGCGCAAGCCCTGAGAAGCTGAGTCCTTAGCCAAGGGCTGCACGGGCAATCCGGTCCTGCTCGCGAAGATGCGCGGTTGGGTACCCCTCGCTCGGGCTCGCCCGCCAAGGCCTGCCGACATACCGCAGCGGCACGCCGGGCGGCAGGGCCTCTTCGAGGCGGTGTCGGATCGAGCGCCAGGCACCCATGTTCTGGGGCTCCTCCTGGGCCCAGACGACCTCGCTCAGGTTCGGATAGGAGGCCACGAGTGCGGCGAGCTCGGTCCTCGGGAACGGGTACAGCTGCTCGATCCGCGCGATGGCGACGGCTTCGGCGCCGGCCCGGATCTCGTGTCCGGCGATGTCGTAGTAGACCTTGCCCGAGCAGAGCACGAGGCGCCGCGCCCGCTCCGGGTCGACCGAGGGGTCGCCGATCACCGGCTGGAACGAGCCTTCGGCCAGTTCGCTCAGCGCCGAGGCGGCCTCCCGGAGCCGAAGGAGCCCCTTCGGCGTCATCACGACCAGCGGCCTCGCAACCGGCTCCAGCGCCTGCCGGCGGAGGAGGTGGAAGTACTGGGCGGCGGTGGACGGATTCGCGACGCGGATGTTTTCCTGGGCCGTGGACTGGAGGAATCGCTCGAGTCGCGCGCTCGAGTGCTCAGGTCCATTTCCTTCGTATCCGTGCGGCAGGAGCAGGACAAGGCGGAGGGTCTCGCTCCACTTGGACAGCCCGGCGACGACGAATTGGTCGACGATGATCTGGGCCCCGTTGACGAAGTCCCCGAACTGCGCCTCCCAGAGCACGAGCGCCTCGGGCGCGGCAATCGAGTAGCCGTACTCGAATCCCACCGCCGCATACTCGGACAGCGGGGAGTTGTGAATCTCGAACGACGCGGTCGCCGCCTGGAGATGCTGCATCGGCGTGTACCGCTCGCCGGTCGTCGCGTCGTGCAGGACGAGGTGGCGGTGCGAGAACGTCCCCCGCTCCGTGTCCTGCCCGGTCAACCGGATGGGGATTCCCTCGACGAGGAGGCTGGCGAACGCGAGCGACTCGGCCTGACCCCAGTCGATCCCGCCCTCGTGCAGCGCGACCAGCCGACGCTCGAGCTGCCGGGCGAGCTTCGGATGCACCGTGAAGTGGTCGGGAACGCCGAGCAGCTCCTGCTCCAGCGACCGCAGGCGGCCGCCCTCGATTGCGGTAACGATCCGCGCCGGAACCCCGGCAGGAGGCGGTTGCTCGGGCGGAGTGGGCTCCGAATTGCCGAAGGAGGACTTCAGCCGGTCGTGAGCGGCCCGCAGCGTGGTCTCGACCCGCTTTTCGATCGCCTCGGCGTCAGCGGCCGAAATCACGCCCTCCCGAACGAGCCGCTCGGCGAACTGGTCGCGGACAGTCGGGTGCTCGGCGATGCGATGGGCCAGCAGCGGCTGCGTGTATGCGGGCTCGTCTTGCTCGTTATGCCCGAAGCGTCGATAGCCGACCAGGTCGACGACCACGTCGTGGCCGAACCGGCTGCGGAACGCGAGCGCCAGCCGGATCGCCGCCACCGCCGCCTCCGGGTCGTCGGCGTTCACGTGGATGATCGGGATGTCGAATCCCTTGGCCAGATCGCTCGAGTACCTGGTCGAGCGGCCCTCGGCCGGATCGGTCGTGAACCCGATCTGGTTGTTCGCGATCAGATGGAGGGTGCCCCCGGTCGTGTAGCCCGCGATCCCCTCGATGTTCAGCGTCTCGGCGACGACGCCCTGACCGGCGAACGACGCGTCACCGTGGATCAGGATCGGCAGTGCGACACCGGGGTCGTGGACGCCGGCACGGGTGGAGCGGTCGGTTTGCTCCGCTCGGGTACGGCCTTCGACGACGGGGTCGACCGCCTCGAGATGGCTCGGGTTGGCGCAGAGCGTGACGGTGATCTCGCCGGCCGATGTCGCGCGCACGCCCTGGGCACCGAGGTGGTACTTGACGTCGCCGGAACCGGACTCGGGGTCCGACACAACCGCCTCGATCGTCCGTTCCCCCTCGAACTCCCGGAGGATGGACTCGTACGGCTGGCCGATCGTGTGGGCGAGCACGCTGAGGCGCCCCCGGTGCGCCATGCCGATCACGATCTCGTGCGCCCCCGACTCGGCGGCGATCGCGACCGTCTCGTCGAGCATCGGCACCATCACGTCGAGCCCTTCGATCGAGAATTGCTTCTGGCCCAGAAACGCCCGCCGGAGGTACCGCTCGAAGCCCTCGACCTCAGTCAGACGCCCAAGCAGCTGCCGCTTCTCGTCGGCGGTGAGCGGCTCGCGGTACCGGCCCGACTCGATCGCCTTGCGTAACCACACCCGGCGCTCGTGGTCGGAGATGTGCTCGATCTCGTAGGCGATCGTTCCGCAGTACGTGTCGTGCAGCCGCGGCAAGGCGTCGGCCAGCGTGTCGGCCGGGACGTAGAGGCGGAGCAGCGATGCAGGGATGCGGGCCTGGAGCTCGGGGGTCAGCTTCGGGATCAGCCGCTCGGGTTCGAGCGCCGGATCACCGACCGGCTCGGAGCCCAGTGGGTCGAGATGGGCGGCGAGATGACCGTGCATGCGGTACGCCTTGACCAGCGCCATCGCCGCGGCCACCCCGCCGAGCAGTAGCTCGTCCGGTGCGGCGACGTCCGCCGTAACCGGTTTGGCCTCGGCAGGTTCGGCCTCGGCCGTTTCGGCCTCCGCCGGTGGGACTGCGGCGGTGACCGCATCGCCGCCGTTCCCATCCGCGCCCTTCGCGCGCTCTAGGAGCCGCGCAAGGCCGGGCAATCCGGCGAGGACGTCGTCGGCTCCGTCCTCGAACAGGGCGCGCCACTCCGACGGCACCGAATCGGGGCTCTCAAGGTACTGCTCGAGGATCGTGCTGGCATAGCCGGCGTTCAGACCGTCGACGTCCATGTGTTCTCTTTCTTGTAGCAAGGGGCGCATCCCTGCCGGGGACGCGCGAACGTGCTGCTAGAACAACGGCCGCTCGGTGACGACCGCGACCACCATCCCGGCCAGCCACCCGGCGCCCGCGAGCACGCATGCGATCGCGGCCAACTTGCGGTGCCGGCCGCCGATCCCGGCTGCGATCAGCGCGAGGATCACGCCTGCGATACCGACCCGGATCGGCCGCATCTGAATCTCTTCGCCCGAGATGCTCAGGTGGAGATCGGTGGCGCCGAGGAACGCGAGGAAGATCGCCGTCGCGGACATCAGGCCGGTGACGGTGTCCAGGCGCTCCCGCTGGGTCGAGGCCTCGGCGCCGTTCACCGCTGCACCCCGGCGCGCGCAACCTTCCGCCCGGGACGGCGCGACGGCGAACCGTGCGGTCCGCGTGCGGGCCCCCGAGAGCCGGAGCTTCGGCGCGCCGGCCGCCAACCGGGCCGGGGCTCCGGATCGATATGGGCAGGCAAGACCGCCGGTTCGAGCGGCTTCGGCTCCGAGCGGATCGCCCACCACACGACGAGGCACAGGTAGACCACCGGGATCTTGAGGATGACCAGCATCCAGATCAGCTCCCAGGTCATCGGTGCATTCTAGGCAATTTCAGCGATAGCGCCTCCCCTCGTCTCGGCCGTAGCCCCAGGCCGCGAGCAGGCCGAACAGCGCCGCCCAAGCGAAGAGCAGCAGCCAGTCCCACGGCTGCCACCAGCGCCCACGTGCGGCACCCCACAGCACCTCCCCGAATTGACGGGTCGGTACCAGCTGCGATACCGAGGCGACGGTGTCCGGCAGCCGGGCCGGGGTCGTCCAGAGCCCACCGGCGAAGGCGAGCACGAGATACAGGATGTTTGCGATCGGAAGCGCTCCGCGCGGCGAGGTCCAGTAGCCGAGGGCGATTCCCAGGAGCGCGAACGGAGCCGCACCGAGAATGAGCGCCAGGACGAGCCCACCCCAACGCGCCGCCGGCAAGTGCGCATCGGTGGTTGCGATGGCCGTCAGCGCGACCACCCCGGCAGAGGCGAGCCCGAACAGCGTTCCCGACAGCAATCGGGCGGCGAAGCGCACGCCGGCCTGGACGGGCAGGGTCCGCAGGAATCGCTCCCAGGGAGTCTCCCGTTCGGCGGCGATACCGACTCCGAACTGAAAGAACGCGACTGCGAGGAACGCGAAGCCGGCGAAGGACGCCATGAGGAGGGTCGGGTTCCGGTCGCCTCGCGAGGCGACGAAGAGGAGGAAGAAGACCGCCGGGAATGCCAAGGTCGGCACGCTGAAGGCCGGGTACCGGAGAAGCTCGATCGTGATCGCTCGCGCGTGGATGAGCGTCAGTCGCACGAGGGACCTCTCGTCAACGCCAGGAATGCGTCTTCCAGCGTCCCACCGTGTTCACCGGCAAGGTGGCGAGGCGAGCCCTGGGCAACGATGCGCCCGCGAGAGAGCAGCGCAACGCGCGTTGCAAGCGCTTCGGCTTCTTCGAGGTAGTGCGTCGTCAGCAGGATCGTCCCGCCGCCGGCGGCGTACCCTTCGAGCTCGGTCCAGACGCCTCGTCTCGCTTCGACGTCAAGCCCCGTCGTCGGCTCGTCTAGGAAGACGGCGAGCGGCCGGCCGGCAAACGCGAGCGCGACGGAGAGGCGCCGGCGCTCGCCGCCGGATAGACCGCCGACCTGTTGTCGCGCGCGCTCGGTCAACCCGAACCGCGCGAGCAGCTCCGCGGTGGCGACAGGAGCGGTGAAGTGCGCCCGGACGAGATCGACGACCTCGCAGACCCGCAACGTCGGCGGGAACGAAGCCTCCTGCGGCGTGACCCCGACGGCCGCGCGCGAGGCGGGCCGTCGAGGATCCGCTCCGAAGAGCTCCGCCCGGCCTGCGTCCGGTCGGCGAAGCCCAAGCAGGATCGAGAGGGCGGTCGTCTTGCCGGCGCCGTTCGGGCCGAGCAGTGCCAGCATTTCGCCGCTCTCCAGCTCGAGATCGACGCCGTCGAGGGCGACCACACCGGCGAAGCGCTTGGTCACGCCTCTGAGCGCCGCCGTGATCACGGCCCACGCAGCCTGGCGCGTTCCGCGTGGACGGCCCAGTCCACGAGCAGGTTGTAGAGCGCATGGGCGAGGATCGCCGCCGAGAGGCCGGCGACCAGGAATGCACCTCCGAAGGCGGCGCCGGTGACGACGTGGACGAGACACCTCCGGTGGAGGGATGGCCAGTGCCAGACCGCGAACGCCGTGGACGAGATCGCAAGCGCCGGCCACGGCCCGACGAGGATCAGCAGCCCACCGAGGACGACGGCCCGCCAGACGACCTCTTCGAGCGCGGCGCTCGCGCCGAGCGCGAGCCAGCGGACGGCCAGTGCCCGGCCGAGTGGCCTCGGCAGCGCGATCGGGAAGCGTCCTCCGCTGAGCACCAGAAACGTGGCCGCACCGGCGACCGGACCGACTGCCGCCCGCGAGAGCGCCAGATCGTGGTTCACGCGGGCTCGCCTCCCAGTGCGATCACGTAGACGGTCGACTCGTTGACCCCGTCGAGGCGGAGAAATGCGTCCGTTCGGCGGTCGTAGAAGGCGCCGAGCGGCACGGCGGCGAGTCCAAGCGCCGCGGCAGCAAGCAGGACGTTCTGGGCCACGTGGCCGGCCTCGAGCAGGACGAACCGATAGCCGCGAAGGCCGTACTTGAATCGGGCGCGCCCGAAGATGGCGGCAACGAAGATCAGTGCTGCGCACGAGCGGGCGACGTCGGGATAGGTCGACAACGCCGCCAGGTCTTCGGCAGTCAGGTGCGGACAGACGACCTCGAGGTTCGCCGCCAGCGGATCGAAGTGGTAGAGCCCGGGTGTCAGGTCGCCGACCTGCACGACGGCCACGTACAGCTCGAGCGGGTAGAGCGCGCCGCCTGAGGGGACCGCTCGGAGCGAGACTGCTGGGCGGTGGTCCTGCGGGTCCAGCACGCGGGTGACTCCGTAGCCTGCATGCAGGAGCGCCGAGAGGACGTCGGCGGCGATGGGCCCGCCGTCGAATGCGCGCTGCGACCGTCGACGCGCGATCGCCTCGCCGAGCGACAGGTCGAGCGGCCGGCGTCCGGGTAGGGAGATCCGGGCGGTCCCGTGGCGCTTCACCGCTCTCATCGAGCTCAGCAGCAGCTCTGGGCTGGCGGCTAACCGTCGCGCCCCCGCGAACTCGCGTCCGATATTCGACGGCGCCACTTTCGAGGACTCGTGGTACGCCTCGGCGACATCGTCGAGGTCGGGTTTCCGACCGTAGATGAACTCGAGCCAGCGGGCCGTCTGGCGGTGGACGACTGCGTTCACGGAAACGGATGGGGGTCGGGATTCAGATCGCGCACGGTCAACGTGCGCGGCACGAGGCCAACGTCGTATGCAGCCTCGTACAGCCGGGAGCCACCGAGAAAGCGCGCCCGTTCGATGACGTCGAGCTGACAGAGCTCCGGCGCGATCACCCTGACGACGTGGAAGCCTGCGCCCCCGACATCCGGGCTGGTCACGTCGACCGCGTATGCGGACACACCGCGCTGCGTCAGACGGTCACATGCGGCCTCGATTCGCTCGAGGACGTTCGAGCCCGGCAGGGGCGGGATGTCGCGAGTTTCCCGGCGCTCGGGCGAGCTGTCGAGGAACGCGGCCAATGCTGCGCGCTCGGGACGGGCGTAGAACATCGTGTGACCGTCGAATCCCCGAATCTCGACAGCGGGGCCGTCGACGGCGTCTGGCCGCTCGAGCGCGTGATCGTGCACCCAACGCCGGACGGCAAACGCCTCTGCGAGCGCCTTCCGCCATGCGACCCCGACAGTGGGTGCACTCGCAGCGCCGACGCCGAGCGCACCGAGGACGCCCGGACTGCCGTGCACAATCCCGAGCACGGTCGGGACCCCGAAGAAGACGCTCAGGTCGACGGCCGAGTATCGGAGCCCCGTCGGCGCGAAGTAGCGGGCGTCGAGCCGCACAAGCTCGGGATCGTTGCTCCAGTCGAGAAGGGGCAGCGACAGCCGGTCGTACCACGCGAGCATCACGGCATCCCGTTCGATCAGCTCCATGAGTCCGGCGAGCAGTGCCTCCTCGAGCGTCGGAGCACACGCGAGGCCGCTGCTCGTCGTATAGGCGATTGGGTCCTCACCAGGCGCCCACCGTCCCCAGGCCATGAAGGCCAACTGCGCCGGCAGGTAGGCGGGCTTCCCGCTGGGCAGGGAAAACCCGTCTACCCAGCTGATGACCGTATCGCGGCGAAACGGTCGGAACGGCAACGAAGGGTCGGCATGCTGCGTGTCGTGGAAGAGCGCGAACCGCCCGGGATCGACGGCCCCGGACAGTCGGTCGGCTGCGTCGACCACCAGCCGCTCAGACGGCACGAACGACGCCGAGTAGCGCTCGATCGCCTCGCCGATCGACGCCGCCTCCGCCGCCTCTCGCAGTGGGTGTTCGCTACTGGCGTACTCCTCGACAGGTCCGCCAACCGTCGGCCGTCCGTCTGCGACCTCGCACGCGATGCTGACCAGGCGATGCTCATCCGGCGCAGCGAGGGTCTCGTCGACGCCGTGAACGATGCCGGTGAATGGCGAGACGAACGTTCGAAGCCGTGGCAATGCCCGAGAGGGCGGGGTCGGCTGGACGGGTTGGAGCTCAGGCGGCGACAGGGGCATGTTCCTTGTGCCACGGGAGTGGGGCCGAAACGTCCGCAAGTCCTGAGCAGGCAGGGCAACGCGGTACTCGGTACACATGGTTCAGGCTCAGGCCGAGCACCTGCCCGACCTCGACCGCATAGAACGCCGACGGCACGTGGTGGTCGTGGAGAACGAGCCACTCGAGCGCCAAGGTCACCGCGATTCCGGCAACCAGCGCCTGCAGGGCCGGGGGTACCGGGTAGGCGGCGGGGCTAGCCTCGAGGAGTGCAAGCTCGTAGCCAGCGTCGAGGTTGGCGAGGCGTCGAAGCCGGAAACATTCGAAGCAACACGTCTCGCCCGGCAGGTACAGCGGGCCGACCGAGGCATACCGCCCGTCGAACGGCAGCACCTGCAGCCACGGCTGCCCCGAGGCGAGAGCCTGCTCGTTCCAATCGGCGAGTGTCGGTAGCTGCGACGGTGCGGGAGCACAGACGGCGAGATCGATTCCCGACGAGATCGACTGCTCGCGCCGCACGCAGACGCCGCTCAGCCCGAGCAGGCGGGCAACCTCGACCGCGGCCGGGCCACTCCCGACGACGGCAACCGAACGAGAGCGGAGCGCCGCGAGCGCTCCCTCGAGCGCAACCTCGCCCGGGCGCAGAGCGACGAGGAATTCTGCCGTCGCCGAGAGCGGCGCAGGAACATCGTCCGACAAGGGCGGTCCGTCGAGCAGGAGGTTGAGCTCGTGGAGGCGTTCGAGCGCGGCCTCGATTGCGGGTCGGGCCGGCTCTCCGAGCACTTCGACGATCTCGTCGAGCGTGTGCGTGCCGTCGAGGAGCGGCAAAAGGACAGGCATGAGCACTGCGCCGGCCCGACCCGCAAGGCAGACGATTCGCTGCCCGTACTCGAGCACGACCTCGTCCTCGGCCGTCGCGATCCGGTACCACGGCGCGAGATAAGGGACCGCCGGGATCATCGGCGTTCGATCCCCCTCGGCTCGGTCGGCCTGGCTCGCCTAATTGCTGCAGCAGCAGCAACAGCAGCCGACGCAGGAAGAACCGCCGTCAGTGCCGTTCTGCGCGTAAAGAGCGAGGCGGTAGCCCTTCTCGTGCACGACGAGGTCGAGCAGCTCCGCGGTGAGCTTGGTGAACATGGCGTCCTCCTTTGGAGTGTTGTCATCGGAGGCAACCGTACCTTCACACCCGTGACTGGTCCGTGCTGCAGTTGTGACCGAACTGCAACGTTTTGCCTTCTAGCGCGGCGGCTGCGCGTCGGCTATTGGCCGTTTTGGCCAGGCGGCGGAGTTGTGCGGGCCGCCGGCGACCACACAGGCGGATCGAAACCGGCCCCCAGCGCTGGGTCGGGCTCCGCCTCGCCGACCATGAGCCTCACCGGGATGACGCCCGCCCAGACCGGCCAACCGTAGTCCTCCTCGTTGTCCTTCGGCGGGCCGGTGCGCACCTTCGCCGATGCTTCGTCGAGCGGAAGACGCAGGATCGACGTCGCCTTGAGCTCGGTCGCCGTCGGCGGCCTGACATCGGCCCACCGCCCCGGCAGCAACCGACCGCTGAAGGCCTCCAGCGCGTGCCGTTTCTCGTCGACGTCTGTCACGGCGATCGCACGGCCGAGGACGACGACGGATCGGTAGTTGATCGAGTGGTTGAAGATCGAGCGCGCGAGGACGATGCCGTCGATCAGGGTGACCGTCAGGCAGGCGTCCACGCCGCCGTCGAGCGTTCGTAGCATGCGGCTGGCAGACGACCCATGGACGTACACCTCGTCGCCGAGACGCGCGAAGAGCGTCGGGATCACGTAGGGCTGATCGTCGTGCAGGAAGCCGAGGTGGCAGACGAGCCCCTCGTCGAGGATCGCGTCGATCGTCGCGCGGTCGTACACGCCGCGCTGGGGTTCCCGACGGACGCGCGTGCGGTCAGACGAGGGCCGCTCGCTCATACGCAGCAGCCTACGGGTTAGAGATGACCGTTCCGGGAACCACGTGACCATGCCCCGTTCGATCTGGTCCGGCACGATTTCGTTCGGTCTCGTCTCGATTCCGGTGCGCATGGTCACCGCCGTGTCCGAGCACGCGCTCCATTTCAACCTTCTGCACCGGAAGGACTCGTCGCCGATCGGCTACGAGAAGGTGTGCAAGAAGGAGGACAAGCGGATCCCCGAAGACGAGATCGTGAAGGCGTACGAGGTCTCGAAGGGCAAGTACGTCGAGGTGGAGGATGCCGACTTCGAGGCGGCCCGCACCGAGGGCTACCACGCCTTCGACATCTCCGACTTCGTCGCCGTCAACGAGATCGATCCGATCTACTTCGAACGGACCTACTACTTGGTGCCGCAGGACGGCGGCGAGAAGGTCTACACGCTCCTTGTCCGGGCGATGGAGGACGCCGGCCTCGCAGCGGTCGGGACGTTCGTGATGCGAGAGCGCGAGCACCTCGGCTGCCTCCGCATCCGGGACGGCGTGATCACGCTCGAACGCATGTACTTCGCGGACGAGATCCGATCCGCAGATGAGCTTCGCCCCGACCGTGCGCGCGTGAACAAGCAGGAGCTCGAGATGGCGGCCGCGCTGATCGACCGGTTCAAGGGCTCGTTCGACCCGTCGAAGTACTCCGACACCTACACCGACAAGTTGCTGGACGTGATCAAGCGCAAGCAGAAGGGCGAGACCGTGACCCTCGAGGAGCCGGAGACCCCGGAGGAAGAGGCGCCGGACCTGATGGAGGCGCTGCGGGCCAGCATCGATGCGCATTCTGGTACCGCGCGGAAGTCGTCTTCGCGGCGGTCGCCGCGAAGGACCTCGTCGGGCCGCCGGAGCTCGCGCAGTCGGTCGAAGCGCTAGACAGAGAAAAGCCGCCGAGAAGGCGGCTTCTCAGTGGAGCCGAGGGGGATCGAACCCCTGACCTCTTGGATGCCATCCAAGCGCTCTCCCAGCTGAGCTACGGCCCCAGAGTGGCCAAGTGTAGCGCCGACGGAACTCGACCAATCGCTGAGCCGGAGAGGCGAGACGGTACCGGCTTGAACCTGCGCTTGGCCGCCACCGGGACTACACGGCTTGGACGCGCGGACGCTGACGAACAGTCCGAACTAGGCCGAAACGGCCTCGACCGAAACCGACGGCACATCGCCCCACAGATCCTCGAGCCCGTAGTACGCGCGGGCTTCGGGCGTGAAGATGTGCAGCACCACGTCGATGTAGTCGGCGACGATCCAGGTCGCCTCGCCTGTATCGGCCGACGCGGGCACCGTCCGCGATTCCACCTTCAACGCCCGGTGCACCTCGTCGTAGATCGCCTTGGTCTGCCGCGGGTTCTGGCCCGAGCAGATGACGAAGTAATCCGTGTACGTGCACACCGGCGTCATGTCCAGGATGACGACGTCCTTTGCCAGCTTCTCCTGGGCCAGGCCGGCGATGCGGCGTGCTTGCTCGAGTGGTGTCAGTCAGCTCTCCGGTTCGTGACCAGCGCAGTCTAGCCTCGGTACAGCCCCATCCGGGCGATCGCCTCGGCCACGGCGGGCGGTACGAGGCCGTCGATCAGCTCGCCTTGAGCGATCCGCGCGCGGATTTCGCTCGACGACACCGGCATCGGCTCCAGCTCGAAGAAGAGCACGCGATCCGCGGGCTGCTCGGTGAGCGGGAAGCCCGGTCGGGCGGCCACACCGAGCCGGGCGAGCTCCAGCACCACCTCCGGCTCCTTCCAGTTCGGGAAGTCCCGGTACTCGTCGGCTCCGATCAGGAAGACCGGGTCGGCCCAGCGGCGCTCGCGGAGCAGGTCGACCGTGCGGGCATGGCGATCGAGGAGCACATCGCGGCCGGGAAACGCCAGGCGCGCAAGCTCGAGCCGCGTCTCCGCCGGCGCATGCACGTCCTTGTGACCGGGGTCCGCGACGACCACGACCACGAGGCGCTCCAGACCGAGCTTCCGCTCCGCCGCCTCGGCGAGCGCGACGTGGCCCACGTGCGGCGGGTCGAACGCGCCACCGAGAATGCCCGTCACTCGAGCACCAGCGTCTTGTCGCCGACCTCGACCTCGCTGCCCCGGCGCGCCCCGACGGCGCGCAACGCGGCCTCCAGCTCCTCGTCGGACGGCGGCCGGCCGTGCACCCGAAAGCCACGGTCGGTGCGCAGAATGCGGAACGCCGGCGCCCGAGGCTGCGGCCGGTACACAAGGAAGTCGGCAAGGGCGTCCGGGTCGGCCTCGGGAGGCGGTGCGGGCGGGCAGAGCTCGAAGAGCCTGCGCTTGAACTCCTCGACCCCGGCTCCGGTTGCAGCCGAGACCGCGAACACCCCGGCGACCCGGCCGTCGTCGAGAAGCAGCGCCGGAGGCTCCGGAACAAGGTCGATCTTGTTGAGGACGACCGCCTGGCGCCGCTCGTCGAGCCCTGCGCCGTACTCGGCCAGCTCTCGATCGATCTGCCGGAACTGCTCGCCGGGATCGCCGGCGGCTGCGTCGATCACGTGCACGAGCACCCGCGCCCGCTCGAGGTGGGCAAGAAATTCGTGGCCGAGTCCGACGCCGCGGCTGGCTCCTTCGATCAGCCCCGGTACATCGGCGACGGTCAGCTGGCGACCGTCCGGCGCGTCGACGGTGCCGAGCACGGGCTGGAGCGTCGTAAACGGGTAATCCGCGACTTTCGGCTTCGCATTCGAGATCCGCCGCAGGAGCGACGACTTGCCGGCGTTGGGCAGGCCGACGAGCGCGGCATCCGCAACCAGCTTCAGCCGTAACTCGAGCTCGGCCTCCTCCCCAGGCAAGCCGGTTTCGGCGAACCGTGGCACCTGGCGGGTCGGGGTCGCGAAGTGGCGATTCCCACGCCCCCCGGCTCCGCCGCGGGCGACGACCAGCCGCGCTCCGGACGCGATGAGATCGGCGACCAGCTGCTCTTCCTCGTACACCTGCGTCCCGACGGGAAGGCGCAGCTCGACGTCTTCGCCCTGCGCACCGTGCTTGCCGCTCCCACGCCCCGGCTCGCCACGGCCGCCACGGAAGACGCGCTTGGACCGGAAGCTCGAGAGGTCTCGAAGGTGGGGGTCGGCGACGAGCACGACGTCGCCGCCGCGGCCGCCGTCACCGCCGTCCGGGCCGCCCTTGGGGACGTAGCGCTCGCGGCGGAAGCTCAGGCCGCCGTCGCCGCCGCGACCCGCCTGGACGTGGATTCGCGCTCGGTCGTGGAACATTCAGCGCTCAGGCTAGAACAGCACGGGCCGCGATCGTCCACACGAGATCGACCAGCTCGAACGGCTCGCTGCCGAGCACCGGTCGCAGCTCCGCCAGAATCGCGTCGCGCTCGCCCGAGGCAGCCACGTGCCCCATGCTCCCGATCAGATCGAGATAGCGCTGCGGCGCGTACCACAGTCTCCTCTCGATCACGTTCGTCCACGGCTCCTCGTACCGACCGCTCCGCCGCAGCTCGTCGCTATGCCAGGCGATCTCGTCCACCACGAGCTGCCGGACGTCGTCCTCCTCGACGGGGAACGTGCTCCCGCGAGGTTTCATCACGTCGCACTGGACGCGCCGCCTGAGGTCTGCGTCGGCGACGAAAGGCGTGTTCCAGGTCAGCACGATCGCGTCGGCGAGGTCGGCTGCTTTCGCATAACCGACCTCCGGATCGACCCAGTGAAAGGCATTCGAAGAGAAGACCGCGTCAAAGGATCGGTCAGGCTCGAAGTCCTCGAACGTCGCCGCGACGAACCTGGCCGCAGGCGCGAGCGCGGCTGCTCGAGTGCGGAGAGCTGGGCCCGGCTCCAGGGCGACCACCTCGAAGCCGAGCTCGACCAGAGCATGCGTGAGCTGCCCCGTTCCGGCGCCGATCTCGAGGACGCGTGATCCCGGATCGATGCCGACGGCTGCGGCCGCATCACGGACGGCCTCGACCGGAATCTCCGGCCGCCCGGAGACGTAGGAGTCGACGACGGTGTCGAAGACGAACCGGATGGACCGGTCTCTCGCGCCCACGGCGCGGCGACGACTACGCCTGCGAGACGACCGAGATGGTGCGGCGGTCGCCGCTCGCCCGGAACTCGATCGTGCCGTCCTGCGTGGCGAAGATCGTGTCGTCGCGCCCGATGCCCGTTCCCGGGCCGGGCCTGAAGCGCGTGCCGCGCTGGCGGACGATGATCATCCCCGCCTTCACATCCTGGCCGGCGAACATCTTCACGCCGAGCATCTTCGGGTTCGAGTCACGGCCGTTCCGCGACGAGCCGAGTCCCTTCTTGTGCGCCATTACTCCGCCTTCTTTCTGGTCGTCGCCGGCTTTCTCGTCGCGGTCGCCGCAGGCTTCCGCGTCGCCGGCGCCTTCCTCTTCGGTGCCGCCTGCTTTGGCGTCTCCTCGGTCGCGGCCGCCTCCGCCTTCGGAGTGGCCGTGGTGCGCGTCGCCTTCTTGCCGATCGACTCGATCTGCACCTGGGAGAGCTTGGCGCGGAAGCCGTTCCGCCGCCGGTAGCCGGTCCGCTGCCGGTGCTTGCCGATCACGATCTTGTCGCCGAGGACGTGGCCGACGACCTTTGCCGTCACCTGCACGCCCTTCGGCGCCAGCTCCGCATTGCCGTCGCCACCGACGAAGAGCACCTCCGGGTGGAAGGTCTTGTTCTCGTCCACGGCGAGCCGGTCCACGAGGAGCTTCTCGCCCTCCTGGACGCGGTATTGCTTCCCACCGAGCCTGACGATCGCATAGGTCATAAGAAGAGGCGCACGAGTGCGCCGGACGTGCATTCTAGCCAGATGTCGCCTCGGGCCGTTGTCTTCGACCTCTTCGGGACGCTGATCGACGACTCCACGCCGGGGGAGTACGAGATCTTCCTCCGCCGGCTCGCCGACCGCCTCGGAGCAGCGCCTGAGGACCTCGCGAACGCCTGGGCCCGGCACGACGTCGCCCGTTACACCGGATCGATCGACGCGTGCTTCGCGGCAATCTGCGCCGACGTCGGCGTGTCCGATCCGCAGCGCATCGCCGGGGCGCTGGAATTCCGGCGCGAGAACTTGCAGCGGGTCCTCGTGCCGCGACCCGACGCGCTCGCGACGATGCAGACGCTGAGGGAACGCGGATTCGCGCTCGGGATGATCTCGAACGCCAGCAGCGAGGTCGCCACGCTCTGGGCCGAGTCAGCGTTTGCCGACGTCTTCGACATCGCGCTCTTCTCTGCGGACGAGCGGATGATGAAACCCGATCCCCGGCTGTACCGCCGGATGGCGCAGCTGCTCGGGGTCGAGCCCGAGGAGTGCGTGTTCGTCGGCGACGGTGCCTACCGTGAGCTTCAGGGGGCGGAAGCCGTCGGCATGCGGGCGATCCTGATCCGCGCCCCGCACGACGAATGGGAGCACGAGGGCACGATCGGGTGGACCGGCCCGCGCGTCTCGTCGTTGACCGAGGTCCTAGCCCTCGTCTGAAGCCTGGTCCGCGGCGGCGGTCGTCTCGGTAGCCGCTCCGGCCGGTTTGCGTCTGCGCCGGCCGCCGCGCGAGCCGCGTCGCGTCTTCTTCCTCGGCGCCGGCGATTCGTCGCCGCCGCCAGAGTCGTCCGCCGAGGTCGACCCGTTCTGCGTTCCCAGATCGGCCTGCGGCATGTGGATCGTCGGAGCCGGCGGCTCGGCGGGCGGCGCGTCGGACTTGCCGTTCGAGTCGGCGCCGGCGGCAGTCGCCGGCTTCTTCCGGCCGCGACCGCCGCGCGAACCGCGCCTGGTGCGCTTCTTCGCAGTTGCAGCCGGCTCGGTCGCTGGCTGCGCTGCTTGCCCCGGCTCGGCAGCTTCATCCGACGTGTCGGCAGACATGATCGCCTCGGTCGGCTCGACCGAGTCCGTGCCGGCCGGCGTCGGCTTCTTCTTCCGGCCGCGACCGCCGCGCGATCCGCGGCGCGTCCGCTTTTTCGCCGCTGCAGCCGGCTCGGCTGTCGGCGGTGCTGCCTCCTCCGGCACGGCTGACTCCTCGGAGGCATCGGCAGAAACGGCGTCGTCAGTCGGCTCGGGTTCCTCAGCCTGGACCTCGGGCCTCTTCGCCCGAGAGGCACGGGTCGGCTTTTCGGCCTGAGCCTCCGCGGTGATCGGTCCCGCCGGTGCCGGTTCCGCACCGGCCTCGGCAAGTGACGCATAGGCGGTCCCGTCGAGCACCCGCTCGATGTGCACTGAGACCTTCTTGCCCACCAGCTTCGCCGCGCCGCCGACCGCGACTGCGATCCCGTCGACGTGTCCGACCCCTGCGCCGGCGTCGTGGCGACCAACCTCGACAAGCCTCACGTCGACGGTCTGACCCTCGGCAACGGGCGCATCGGCCGGTGTGAGTTTCTCGAGCGTCCCTTCGTCGACGACCGTGAAGTGTTCGGACGACACCCCTTCCCGGCCGACGACGTAGAAGCGGCGCCTCGTTGCGGCCTCGATCTCCTGGAGCCGCTGCGCGCCTGAGCCGATCAGTAGGTCGGCAACGTGGGCGTTCAACTCGACCCGGAACGCCTTCGTGCGCGGCTTGGAGGCGGCCAGTGCTCGCAGTCTGCGCTCGGCGTCCACGACCGCGGTGGCGTCGGAAACGACGACCCCCTCGCCGGCGCAGGTGGGGCATTTCCGGGTCAGGATCTCGCGTGGCCCATCGGTGACGTTCTGGCGCGTCATCTCGACGAGGCCCAGCGGCGAGATCTCGACGACGTAGGTCTTCGTCCGGTCGCGCTCGAGCTCCTGCTGAAAGGCCTGTTCGACCGCCTCGCGGTTCTTCGGGTTGGCCATGTCGATGAAGTCGATGACGATGATCCCGCCGATGTCGCGCAGGCGGAGCTGGCGGACAACCTCCTTCACCGCTTCGAGGTTGTTCTTCGTGACCGTGTCCTCGAGTCGCGCCCCGGAGGTCTTGGAACGGGAACCGACGAAGCGGCCGGTGTTCACGTCGATGACCGTGAACGCCTCCGCGTAGTCGAAGATCAGGTAGCCGCCCGAGGGAAGGTCGACGCGCCGCGAGAGGGTCGAGCGGATCTCGGCGTCGACGCCGAAGGCCTCGAACAGCGGCACCTTGTCCCGGTACCTGCTCACCCGCTCGGCCATATGCGGAGAGGTCTTCTTCAGGTACCCCTGGATCCGCTTCAGCGTCCGGTCGTCGTCGACCAGCGCCTTCTCGAAGTCGCCGGTGAAGAGATCGCGCGTCACCCGCAGCGGCAGCTCGGCCTCCTCGAAGACGAGGCTCGGGGGCTTTGCTTCTGCGGCGCGGGTCTGGATCTGCTTCCACAGCTTCATCAGGAACTCGAGGTCGAGCCGGACGTCGTCGGCCGAGGCACCCTCGGCGGCGGTGCGGACGATGACGCCGCCCTGCTTCGGGGCGATCGCCTTGACGATGTCGCGAAGCCTCGTGCGTTCGTCCTCTTCGAGCCGGCGGGAGACGCCCAGACCCTCGCCGTGCGGGACGAATACGACGAAGCGTCCTGGGAGCGAGATCTCGGTCGTCAGCCTGGCGCCCTTCGTCTTCATCGGATCCTTGACCGCCTGGACAAGAACCTCTTCTCCGCGGCTGATCAGATCGGTGATGCGACGGCCGCGAGGGCGGCGGCCCTCGAGCTCCGGCCCGACGATCTCGTCGACGAAGAGGAAACCGTTCTTTTCGAGTCCGATCTCGACGAACGCCGCCTCCATTCCCGGCAGGACGTTGTCGACGACGCCCTTGTAGATGTTGCCGGCGATCGAGCGCCGTTCAGGCCGCTCGAGGTAGACCTCGGCGACGCGCCCGTCCTCCAGGACGGCGACCCGCTTCTCGGTCACGTCGACCGAGACGAGCAGCTCGCGATTCGCGGCGGGAAGCGGCGCCCGGCGAGAGACCTGGCGCCTGCGAGTCGAAGAGCTGCGCTTCCGGTCGGGGGAGGGCTTGCCGTCCTTCGACGACGGCTTGCCATCTTTCGCGGCAGAGTGATCGGACGGCTTGGCGGTCGCCGCCGCTGCTCCGTTCTGGGCTGGGCGGCGGTTCCGGCCGCCGCGGCTACCGCGACGGCGCTTCGACTTGGCGGCTGAATCGCCCGTGCCGGGCTGGGCCGCCGGGGGCGTGCTAGGTGCTGCTACCTCGACAGTGGGCTGCTGCGCCTCCCTCGGTGGCGCGGCCTGCTGTTTCTGCTTCCTGCGAAACCAGGGCAGGGGCAAGTGAATTCTCCTTCTCGTGCGCGCGCAACGAAGCGCCCCTCGAAGGGGCGTCGGAGCGCAGCGCGTTGTCGTTGTCGTAAGAGCGTGGCATCGAATGCCTCGCTTCCAGAGTACCAGTCGTCCCGGCGACCGCCCGGGAGCCGCGATTACGCGGCGGCGGGGCGGAGTTTCGCTCTCCGGGTGCGGATGGCACGGAGCCGCTGGTTGAGACGCGCCCAGGCCCATGGCTCGACCTCGCCGTATCGCGTCTCCGACTGGTTGCGGGTCGCCTCGAGGTACTCGAACCAGGCGTCCGCCTCCTCGATCATGAGCAGCTCCTCCGCCTCGCGCTTGTCGACCATCTGGGGCTCCTCTGGTGGCTGACCGCCGCGATGCTAGGCCGCCCGTCGGACGGAGCCGTTCCGTTAGCCGGCTCGTGCCCCGACCGGGGTGCGGCCGGCCACCTGCCGCGCGCCGC
>JBKPPY010000011.1:0-9798 GCA_046733845.1 Actinomycetota bacterium
TCGGGAACGTGTTCAGATGCGTCGTCTCCTTGAGCGAATCCACCGCCTTGCGCGCCAGATCACGCTGTTCGGCCGGGACGAGGTCCACGTACTTGTCGATGTCGATCGTCGCTCGATAGTGCGTGGTCGCCTCGCCGCCGACGTTCTCGGTTCCGACTGTGGTCACCGAGCCGCTGAGGGCACGGAGCCAGTCGACCATCTGCGTCGGGTCGTTCGTGAACTGCGTGAATTGCGAGATGTCAATGCCGGCCCGTTTGCCGACCTCGGCAAGGTCGATCTTGATCCAGGGCTTCCCGCCAGGAAGCAGCTTCGTCAGCACCGGCAGCCTCATGTAGAGCACCGCGCGGCCGCTTCCGAAGTCACCTACCTCCTCGCCGATCCAGTCGCTCGAACCCCCGAGCGCGGCGGCTCCAGCTCCGAGGCCCGCGACGAACTTCGACATGTCGAACTGCATGTTCATCCGGTGGTTGGTGTTGTCGAGCGCCCCGGTCGCGGTCATCTCCACCTGACCGCCGGCCAGCTTCGAAGACAGCATCGTCACCGAGAGGTCCGTCTTCATGCTCGGCGTCCCGGTCGACTTCGACGCCGCCGAGGCGAGGAACCGCGATGCGTCCTGAACGGCCGGCGCCGAGCTGGGAGTAGCGCTCGTGCTTCCGCACCCAGAGAGGGCAAGAGCGGCGATCGCGAGCGCCGCGCTGGCGAGGAGCCTGGGCGTCATGGCTAGTACGTCCGCTCCTGCGGCTGCCACTTGGTCACCGTCACCGGTTTCCAGTCGAGGACCGGGTGCTCGGCGATCCAGCGGACGATCGTGTGCTTCATGTAGTTCGCATCATCGCGGTCGGGGTAGTCGTACGGCCTCGCGTGGGCGCCCCGACTCTCCTTGCGGGCAAGACCGGACACGATCATGCAATCGGCAAGCTCGAGCAGGAACCCAAGCTCGAGCGCCTGCGTCAGGTCGCTGTTGAAGACGTCACCCTTGTCCTCGACCACGACCCGCTCGAAGCGCTCGCGCAGGCCGGCGACGATCTCCTGCTGCTGGAGCATCTGCTCCTCGCGGCGAAAGACACCGAAGTTCTCGTGCATCGTCTCGCCGAGCTCCTCGCGGATCTTCCACGGCCGCTCTCCCTCGGTGCGGTCGAGTAACTCCTTGAGCTCGCGCTCCGTGTCGGTGACGACTCCCTCGGGGACCGTGACGGTCGTGTTCGCCAGCGCCCACTCGGCCGCGTGGCGGCCGGAGCGCTTCCCGTACGTGATCGTCTCCATCAGCGCATTGCCACCGAGTCGGTTGGCGCCGTGGACCGAGACGCAGGCGCACTCGCCGGCGGCGTAGAGGCCCTCCAGCTCGGTGCGACCCCAGGCGTCCGTATCGACACCGCCCATGTGGTAATGGGCGCCCGGTCGGACGGGGATCGGGTCGTGGATCGGGTCGATGCCGACGAACGTCATCGACAGCTCGCGCGTGCCGTGGAGCCGCTCGACGATCTTCTCGGCGCCGAGGTGGCGGAGGTCGAGGAGGACGTTGCCGTCGACACCGCGCCCCTGGTCGATCTCGGTCTGCTCGGCGCGGGAGATGACGTCGCGCGAGGCGAGCTCCATCGCGTTCGGCGCGTAGTCCTTGAGGAAGCGCTCGCCCTCGGAATTGAGCAGGTAGGCACCCTCGCCGCGGCAGCCCTCCGTGATCAGCACGCCGGACGGGGCGAGCGTCGTCGGGTGGAACTGCATCATCTCCATGTCCTTCAGCGGCACGCCGGCCCGGAGCGCCATCGTCATCCCGTCGCCGGTGCAGGCGTAGGCGTTCGTTGTCCCGACGTAGAGCCGGCCGGCGCCTCCCGTGCAGAGGATCACCGTCTTTGCCCCGATCGTCTTCAGGCCGCCGTTCAGGAGATCCCAGCAGATGACGCCCTGGCAGCGGCCGTCGTCGACGACGAGCTTCCAGGCGAAGTACTCCTCGAGGACGAGGACGTTCCGCTTCATCATCTGCTCGTAGAGCACCTGGATCAGGACGTGCCCGGTGATGTCGGCCGCGTACGCGGTGCGGGGCTCGCCGGCGGCGCCGAACGGACGCTGCGCGATCTTCCCCTCCGGCGTGCGCGAGAAGACTGCGCCCCAGTTCTCGAGCTGGTACACGTCGTCGGGCGCCTCGTCGCACAGGATCTGGATCGCGTCCTGATCACCGAGGTAGTCGGAGCCCTTGACGGTGTCGAACGCGTGCTTCTCGGGGTCGTCCTCCGACGCGTTCCCGAGCGCTGCATTGATGCCGCCCTCGGCCGCGCCGGAGTGGCTGCGAACCGGATGGATCTTGGAGATGACGGCGACGTCCGCGCCGACGTCGAACGCCTCGATCGCGGCACGCATGCCGGCGCAGCCGGCGCCGACGACGACCACGTCGTACTTCGCGTCCACGAAGTCTGACGCTATCTAAACCCGGGGCCCTGCGGCCGTGACAGCGGAACCGGCCGAGTCCGCGAACTGCTCGAAGTTGTCGCGGAACATCCGCGCGAGCTCGCGCGCCTTGCGATCGTACGCATCGGGGTCGCGCCACGTGGAGCGCGGGTCGAGCAAGTCGCTGTCGACGTCCGGCACGGACACCGGCACCTCGATGCCGAAGATCGGGTCGGTGCGGTAGTCGACCCCGCGCAGGTCGCCGTCGAGCGCGGCGCGGAGCAGCGCCCGGGTCGCGGCGATCGGCATCCGGTGTCCCTCACCGAAGGGCCCGCCCGTCCAGCCTGTGTTCACCAGCCAGACGGTCGCATCCGGATGGGCATCCAGCTTCTCCCCGAGCATCCGCGCGTACACGGCCGGCTCCTGAGGCAGGAACGGCGCCCCGAAGCAGGTCGAGAAGGTCGCCTGCGGCTCGGTCACGCCGATCTCCGTCCCAGCCACCTTCGCCGTGTAGCCGGAGAGGAAGTAGAACATCGCCTGGTCGCGGGTCAGCCGCGCGATCGGCGGCAGGATCCCGAAGGCATCGGCAGTGAGCATGATCACCGCGCTCGGGTGCCCTGCCTGCTTCGAAGGGAGGGCGTTCGCGATCTGCTCGAGCTTGTAGGCGGCGCGAGTGTTCTCCGTCTTCGAAGCGTCATCGAGGTCGAGGACGCCGTTCTCGTCGACGACGACGTTCTCGAGGATCGTCCCGAACGTGTGCGTCGTCTTGTAGATCTCCGGCTCGGCCACGGGCGAGAGGCGGATGACCTTTGCGTAGCAGCCGCCTTCGATGTTGAAGATGCCGCTGTCCCCCCAGCCGTGCTCGTCGTCGCCGATCAGCGAGCGCTCAGGATCGGCAGAGAGGGTCGTCTTGCCGGTTCCGGAGAGGCCGAAGAAGATCGCCACCCTGCTGTGCTCGTCGACGTTGGCCGAGCAGTGCATCGGGAAGACGCCGTCCAGCGGGAGCCGGTCGTTCATCACCGTGAAGACGGACTTCTTGATCTCCCCCGCGTAGAACGTCCCGCCGACCAAGACCTCGGTGCGGCCGGGATGGAGGACGATGAACGTGCCGCTGCGAGTCCCGTCCTCGGCCGGGTCGGCCTCGACCGCCGGCGCGTGCAGGACGAGCGCCTCGGGCTCGAAGTCGTCGAGCTCCTCGGGCGTCGGGTCGATGAACATCGTCCGTGCGAACAGCGCGTGGTACGGGCGGTCGGTGATCACCCGCACCGAGATGCGGTGCGCCTCGTCGGCGCCGGCGAACGCATCGACGACGTACAGGTCCTGCGCCTCGAGGTAGTCGACGACCTTCTCCCGCAGACCGTCGAAGTGCTCCTCCGAGAGCGGCTGGTTAACCTTCCCCCACCAGATCCGGTTTTCGGATCCAGGTTCCTGCACGACGAACTTGTCCTGCGGCGAACGGCCGGTGAACCTGCCGGTATCGACGCACAGCGGCCCACCCTCGGCCAGACGGCCCTCGCTCCGCGCCAGCGCATGCGTGTAGAGCAGCGCGGCGGTCGGCTGGCGGTAGACGCGGCCCTCGGGATTGAGCCCGTGCAGGCCGAGCGGAGTCTCTGTGGTGATCGCGATTGCGCTGCTCCTCGGATCCGAATCCTACGTGCCCTCAACGAGCAAACGGTGAACCTGCATCTTTACGTGGCGCCCGACCACGGTCGCGCTGGCGACGCACAAAGCCTCGTTCGCCCAGCCGTACCGTTCGTCGTCGGACTCCAGAGTCATTGCCAGCGCCACGTCGTACGTCCTCCCGTTCTCGTTCTTCCGGCCGAGACCGGTGAGCGAGAACACGATCCGCGCACCGTCGTCGGTCGCAATCGCCCCGGCGAGGTCGGCGAGCAGCACCCCGTCCCCGCGTACGCGCGGGTTGTTCGAAAACCGAACCGAACCTTCGACCCGCGGGCCGGTCGCCCGTCCGGTACCGGCCGCGTAGCCGGTGCCGTCGAGGCCGCCGTACGGACGCACGACGACGTACTCCCCCTCGTACCGTAGGTCGAGGTCGAAGATGTGTTCGAGCCTCATTTCCGCGCGGGGACCCTACATCCGGCCGTAGGGGTCGCCGCGGCGGAATCGAACATCGGGAGAGATGGACGAGATCGACCGCCTGCTCGAGAGCCCTGCCCTCTCGGACTCCACCAGACGCGCCTACCGCACCGACCTGGAGCAGTTCGCCGCCTGGCTGCGCTCGCGGCAGCTCGAACTGGACGACGTCGACGTCCGCGTCCTCTCCGACTACGTCGCCGATCTTGGACGGCGGCGCCCCAAGCTCGCCGCGGCGACGGTCGGCCGCAAGCTCTCGGCCGTACGGGCGTTGCTCCGGTCGGCGCTCGGCCCGGCACGGGTCCCCGACGCCTCGCTCGCGCCGAAGCGGCCCCGGCGGCTCCCGTCCGCGCCGAAGACGGACGAGGTCGACGCGCTGCTCGAAGGTCTCGACCGCGATGGTCCCCTTGGGTTGAGGGACCGGGCTCTGGTCGAGCTCGTCTACTCCGCCGGGCTGCGCAGCGCAGAGGCAGTCGGCCTCGACCTCCAGGACGTCGATTTCGACCAGGAGCTCGTCCACGTGCGCGGGAAGGGTGGCAAGGAGCGGACCGTGCCGCTCGGCGAGGAGGCGGCGCTCAGACTGGCGCGCTACCTTCGCGACGGACGGCCCCAGCTCGCGCGCGGGGCCGAGAACGCCGTCTTCCTCTCCGCACGCGGGCGGCGCCTGGACACGAGCACGCTCCGGCGCCTGACGCCGAACCCGCACCGCCTGCGGCATGCGTTCGCAACCCATCTGCTCGAGGGCGGCGCCGACCTGCGGGTGATCCAGGAACTGCTCGGCCACAGCTCCCTCTCGACCACCCAGATCTACAGCCACGTCGACGGCCGACGCTTGCGTCGCGTGTACGACAAGGCCCACCCGCGCTCGTGACCGCCGACCCGCAGCTCGACGGCTTTCTCGCCCTGCTCGCGACCAGGCGCGCGCCGCGCACGGTCGAGGCGTATCGCCGCGACCTGGCACACCTCGGCGGCGCACTCGGCCGCCCGATCGCCTCTGCCACGACAGACGATTTGCGGACATACCTCGCACAGCTGCGCGCCGACGGGCTCGCACCGGCGACGATCTCGCGGCGCGTTTCGGCCGTACGCGCGTTCTACGCGCACCAGGTTCTCCTCGGCGTGCGGACCGACAATCCCGCCGCGGAGCTCGAGTCCCCGCGCCGCCGCCCGAAGCTGCCGCGGACGCTCTCGCCGCGTGAGACCGAGCGCTTGATCGAAGCGGCCGCGGGCACCAGCCCGCGTGCCCTTCGGGACAGCGCGCTCGTCGAGCTCCTGTACGGCGGCGGCCTGCGGGTCAGCGAGGCGGTCGGCCTCGAGCGGGCCGCGGTCGACCTCGACGAGCGCCTCGTCCGCTGCGTCGGCAAGGGCAACAAGGAGCGGATCGTGCCGATCGGCCGGTCGGCGGCCGAGGCGCTGCGCCGCTACCTCTCCCGCGGTAGGCCCTACCTCGACCGCCGCCTCCGCGCTGAGCTGTTTCTCAACGCAAGGGGAGGGCCGCTCACTCGAGCGGGCGCCTTCCTGATCATCCGCCGGCTCGCCGAGAAGGCCGGCCTCGAGCCGGAACGCGTCCATCCTCACCTTCTCCGACACTCGTTCGCGACGCACCTGCTCGAGGGCGGCGCCGATCTGCGCTCCGTCCAGGAGATGCTCGGCCATGCGGACCTGGCGACGACGCAGATCTACACGCACGTCTCCGACCGCCGGCGGCGCGAGGCGTACTTCCAGGCGCACCCGCACGCGCGCCGCCGCGGCGAAAACGACTAGCGGCTCTTCCGCTTCAGTCCGGCGGCGACCTTCGCAGCCGTCTCCGCCAGGTCGCGCTCCTGCCTGTCGTCGCCGGCCAGGCCTTCGAGCAGCGCAATCGTGTCGCGATGGGCGGAGCCGTTCTTCAGGCAGACAATCGCGAGCCGGCGGACGGCCTGGTTGTCGTCGGCCGTCGCAAGCCGGTGGAGCGCCGAGCGCACCGAGTTGACCGCGCCAGGCGCGTCCCGCGACAGCAGCTCGAGGGAGATCAGCGCCGAGCCGCGGCACGCCGGACTCTCGTCGTCCAGCCCGCGCGCGAGCAGCTCGATCTTCTGCCGAAACCGGAACTGGCCGACCGCGCGGTAGGCAACTGCGCGCACGCGGTAGTCCGCGCTCCGTACGTCGCCCTCGACCTCGTCCTCCCACTGCCGCCGGAGATCCGCCAGCCCGCGCTCGTCGCCCGCCTGCGCGAGCGCATCGGCCTGGGCCGCTGCCTCCTGGAGGGTCAGGACGGCGCCGCGGTCAGCGAACGCGGCGCCGGGCCGACGTAGCGGGCGTTCGGCCGGAACAGGCGGCCCGTGCGCTTCTGCTCGAGGATATGTGCAGACCAACCGGCGACTCTCGAGCAGGCGAACATCGCCGGCGCGAGCGGCGGCGGAATCTCGGCGACGTCGAGGACGACCGCGGAGTAGTACTCGACGTTCGTCTTCAACGGCCGCTCCGGGTGGCGGCGCTCGAGCTCCGCGAGGGCAGCAGCCTCCAGCTTCTCGGCGATCTCGATCTGCGGCGAGCCGAGGTCCCGGGCGGTCTCCTTGAGAATGCGGGAGCGCGGGTCCTCCGCCCGGTAGATGCGATGGCCGAAACCCATGATCCGCTTGCCGGAATCGAGCGTGTCCCTCACCCACGTCTCCGGATCGCCCGTCTCGGCGACCTCCTGGAGCATCGGCTTGACGTAGGCGGGTGCACCGCCGTGGAGTGGGCCGGAGAGCGCGCCGACCGCCGAGGAGAGCGCGGCGCCGCAGTCGGCACCGGTGGAGGCGACGATGCGGGCGGTGAAGGTGGAGGCGTTCAGGCCGTGCTCGGCGGTGCAGATCCAGTAGGTGTCGATCGCCCGGGTCGCCTTCGGGTCGGCCTCGCCCCGCCACTGGAGCAGGAAGCGCTCCGCGGCGGTCTTGCCCTGCGCGACGACGTCGGCCGGGATCTCGTCGGTGTGACCGTCTGCGATCCGCGCCGACCGCGCGACGATGCCCATCATCTGCGCGGAGAGACGCCCGAGGTCCTCGCGGGCCTGCTCGTCGGAGATCTCGTTCAGCTTCCCGAGCCGCCAGCGGGCGGCCATGCGCGCGGTCTCGGCCTGCAGGTCGGCAGGCGCGTTGCCGCTCAGCCCAACCGGTTCGTAGGGCTCCGGCTCAGGCATCTCCGAGTCCAGGTCGTCGTCGACGAGCAGTCCCCAGACCCGTTCGTACGGGTAGTTCCCGACCAGCTCGGTGATGTCGATGCCGCGATACCGAAGGACGCCGCCGTCCCGGTCCGGCTCGGCGATCTCAGTCTCGACGGCGACGATGCCTTCGAGGCCGGGCTTGAACTCCTCGGCCATGCGGCTGGAATGTACCCGGACCGAGGGCAACGAGACGCCGGTAGAGTCAGGGCCCGTGGCGCACCGCGTGACATTGATCCCCGGAGACGGCACGGGACCGGAGCTGACCGAAGCGACCCGTCGCGTGCTCGAGGCGACTGGGGTCGAGTTCGACTGGGACGTCCAGCACGCCGGGACTGACGTGATGGAGGAGAACGACGGCAACCCGCTGCCGCCGGCGACCCTGGAGTCGATTCGCCGGAACGGCGTCGCGCTGAAGGGACCGATCACGACTCCGGTCGGCGGCGGCTTTCGCTCCGTCAACGTCGGCCTCCGCAAGGAGCTCGACATGTACGCGCAGGTGCGGCCGTGCAAGTCGTACCAGGGCGTCCGAACGCGCTTCGACGACGTCGACCTGATCATCGTCCGCGAGAACACCGAGGACTTGTACGCGGGGATCGAGTTCGAGGAGGGCACTGCCGATGCCGCGGAGCTGATCGCCTGGATCGAGTCGAAGGGCGGCCGGATGCGCTGGAACGACGCCGGGATCTCGATCAAGCCGATCTCGGTGACCGGGACGCGTCGGATCTTCGAGTTCGCCTTCGACTACGCGCGGCGCAACGACCGCCAGAAGATCACGGCCGTGCACAAGGCGAACATCATGAAGTTCTCGGACGGCCTCTGGCTGCGTGTCGCGCGCGAGGTCGCCGCCGAGAACCCCGACATCCAGTTCGACGACCGGATCGTGGACAACATGTGCATGCAGCTCGTGCAGCGGCCAGAGGAGTACGACGTGCTCGTGCTCCCGAACCTGTACGGCGACGTCCTCTCCGACCTGTGCGCCGGGATGATCGGCGGGCTCGGAATGGCGCCTGGCGCGAACTACGGCGAAGAGGTGGCCGTGTTCGAGCCCACCCACGGCTCGGCGCCCAAGTACGCGGGGCAGAACAAGGTGAACCCGATGGCGGAACTGCTCTCAGGCGTACTAATGCTCCGTCATCTCGACGAGCTGGAGGCGGCCGACCGCCTGGAGGGCGCGATCGCGGACGTGATCCGCGAAGGGAAGAGCCTGACGTACGACATGAAGCCGACCCGTGACGACCCGACCGCCGTCGGGACGAGCGAGGTCGCGGACGCGATCATCGACAAGCTGGGAGTCAAGGTCTGATGCCCGAACTACAACGAGGCCGGCACGCGTTCGAGTCCGCCGGCGGCAGACGCAAGGTCACCGTCGTCGGCGCCGGGAACGTCGGCGCGACGTGCGCCCTCGAGCTCGCGCGCCGCGACTACGCGGACGTCGTTCTCGTCGACATCATCCCGAACTTCCCGCAGGGGAAGGCGCTGGACATGAACCAGGCCGGCTCCGTGCTCGGGTTCGAGCCGAACATCACCGGCACGAACGGCTACGACGAGTCGGAAGGCTCGGACGTGGTCGTGATCACGGCCGGCAAGCCGCGCTCGCCCGGCATGAGCCGCGACGACCTCGTGACCACGAACGAGGCGATCGTCGGCTCGGTTACGCGCGAAGTGGTCAAGCGTTCGCCCGACGCGATCCTCGTCGTCGTCTCGAACCCGCTCGACGCGATGTGCCACGTCGCGAAGGCGCACTCGAGGTTCAAGACGAACCGCGTGTTCGGCATGGCCGGGATCCTGGACACGGCGCGCTTCTCGGCCTTCATCTCGTGGGAGACCGGCTGCTCGGTGAAGGACGTGACCGCGATGGTGCTCGGCGGCCACGGCGACCAGATGGTGCCGGTCGTCTCCGCCACCACCGTCGGCGGCGTCCCGCTCGACCAGCTCGTTTCGAAGGGACGGATCGCGAAGATGGTCGAGCGCACCCGGAAGGGCGGCGGCGAGATCGTCGAGCTGCTCGGCACCTCCGCCTGGTACGCCCCGGGAGCGGCGGCCGCGCAGATGGTCGACTCGAACATGCTGCACGAGAAGCGCGTCCTTCCATGCACGGCCTACCTGGACGGCGAGTACGGCGTCCGCGGCCTCTATATGGG
>JBKPPY010000012.1:0-5433 GCA_046733845.1 Actinomycetota bacterium
TCCCACCCTCCGCACTCTCACCGCCTGTTCGACTGCCTCGCCCATGCTCCCGCCTCCGCTCGCATGCGTGCATCCTCGCCGACGCCGGCGGCGCCGGGGGGTGGACCCCCCGGCGCCGCGAGGCGTGGGCTACCTAACTGACGTTCTTGGCGTCCTTGAGGAACTGAGCCCATGACTTCGCCGGGCTCGACTGGTGCTTCTCGACGCGCTGGAATGCGTTGTTGATGAGGTTCTGGTAGTCGCCCTGGTGCGGGCCGATGATCTGCGGCTTCAGCCTGAGCGCCGAGTTGGCGAAGATCTGGCCAACGGGAGCGTTGCTGAAGAACGGGTTCTTGAAGTTCTGGACGGGCGCGCTCTTGAGCACGGCGGTCTGGCTCGGCAGGTTGCCCGTCTGCTTGAAGATGTAGGCGAGGGAGGCCGGGGAGGTCAGGAACTTGACGAGGTCGGCCGCCTCCGCCTGGTGCGAGGACTGCTTCGGGACGGCGAGGAACGATCCGCCCCAGTTGCCGCCCGTGCCGGGAGTGGCGGCGATGTCCCACTTGCCCTTCGTCGCCGGTGCCTGGCCCTGGATGTAGCCCATCATCCACGCAGGGCAGGTCACGGCTGCGAACACGCCCTTCTTGTAACCGGTGTTCCATTCCGGGGTGAACGGGTTCAGCCCCGCGTCCGCGCCCGCCTGCACGCCCGAGATCACCAGGTTGTAGGCGGCCTTCACGTTCGGATTGGTCGCCACGATCACGTTGCCCTTGGCGTCGTAGTAGAGCGGGTTCAGCTGGCCGGCCAGCGCGTTGTAGACGTTCGAGCCCGAATCGAAGAAGTACGTGCCCTTCGGGGCCTTCGCCTGGTAGCGCTTGGCGGTGTTGAAGTACGCCTGCCACGTCGGCCAGAGCTTCGCAACCTGGACCCGGTTGGTGGGCAGACCCGCCTTCTTGAACAGGTCTTTCCGGTAGCAGATTGCCATGCTGCCCACGTCGGTCCCGAGACCGACGACCGCGCCACCCTTGCCGACCGCCTGCTGCCACTTCCACGGCAGGTAGAGGCTCTTCAGTGCGCTCGCGCCGTACTGCCTGAGGTCGACGAAGTTCTGGGACTGTGCCGTGTAGATCGGAATGAACCCGACCTCGATCGCCTCGACGTCCGCCGCACCCGCACCCGTCGCGATGTGCTGCGCGAGCTGAGTGTGGTGGTCGGCATAGCTCTGGATGGCCTCCTTGATCGTGACGCCCGGGTGAGCGGCCTCGTACTGCTTGTAGAGGTCGTGGTATCCGAAGTCGCCGAACAGGCTGACGTTCAGTGTGACGTTGTCGTGCGACCGCGCCGACGCCGTGGTGGCGACCAGCCCGAGCGCGACCGCGGCCATTGCTCCACCGACGAGGGCGAGCACCTTCCAGCGTCGCCCGGTCTGAATCCATTTCACTTGCAACTCCCTCCTCTCGAGAACGTTTCCGCAATCGGCGTTGCTGAAGGGTTAGACGCCCGCTCCACCTCCTTGTCCGTCGGCGACGGCGCTGGGACGCGCGCCGCAGGACACCCGGACGACAAGCTCGACCGGCAGGGTCAGCACCGGCGGTGTTGCATCCGGGTTCTCGATCTGCTCGACGAGGGCGCGGCCGGCGGCGAGCCCGATCCCGACCATGTCCTGCCGAACCGTCGTTAGCGAGGGGGCGAGAAGCTCGGCGACCTGGATATCGTCGAAGCCGACGATCGCCATATCGCCTGGCACCGACAGGCCCCTCGCGTGCAGGGTGCGAATCGCCCCAACCGCCATCATGTCCGCCGCGGCGAACACGGCGGTCGGCGGCTCGGGCAGGTCGAGCAGCGAGCGCATCGCCAGCTCACCGCTCTCCGGGTAGAAATCGCCCTCGATCTCGTACCCGGGCGGGATCTCCAGTCCCAGCTCGGCCATCTCCGCGCGATAGCCGAGCGTCCGGTCCGCCCCCGGCTTCGTCTCGCTCGGCCCCGCGATCGTGGCGATTCTGGTGTGGCCGAGCGAGTGCAGATGCCGGACCGCGAGACGGGCCCCGCCGATGTTGTCGGACGCGACGAAGCTCGTGTGGTCGCCGACGACGTCGAGGTCGACCCCGATCACCGGAACCGGCGACCGCACGAGTTTCTCCACCTCCGGATCGCCCCGGTCGACGCCCATCACGACGATGCCGTCGACGCGGTGCTGGCGCGCGCGCCGGAGGTAGGAGTGCGGTCGGCCTTGGCTCGAGCCCGGCTGCTCTGTGGCGAACAGGAGGAGGTCGTAACCAAGCTCGCCGATCCCGTGCTTCAGGCCGACCAGCACTTCTTGGAAGAAGGGGTGATGGATGTCGGGGTGCTCGTACCCCGTGAACAGCACGACTCCGATCAGCTGCGACTGCCGCTTGACCAGGGTCCGGGCGGCTGCGCTCGGGGCATAGTCGAGCTTCCGGGCCACCGCGAGCACCCGTTCACGAGTCGCGGGGCTGACGTCCTCGTACTCGTTGAAGACGCGCGAGACGGTCGAAACCGACACCCCGCTCTGCTTCGCCACCTCTCGGATCGTGGTGATTGCCCGCTCCTTCCAAAAACGTTTCCGGCGAAGATAGGGCCTTGTGAAAGGAAAGTCAAGAGGATGTTTCCGTTTTTGTCGAAAACGGTTTCAGGTTTGTTTCGGCCGTTTTGGCGTCTAACCGGTATTCCGAAGCGCCGCGGCGATCCCGGCGATCGAGCGGAGCAGCGGCGGCCGGACGCGCTCCCGTTCCGCGTCTGTCGTCGCTGGATCGCGGTAGCGCGCGAGCAGCTCGACCTGGATCGCGTTCATCGGGTCGACGTACGGATTGCGCAGATCGATGGAACGCTGGACGACGGGGTGGCGGTCGAGCAGGCGCCGCGCCTCGACGATCTCGAGCACGGCCGCGACCGCGCGCTCGTGCTCGTCGGCGATCGTCCGGAAGAGGCGCTCGGGCTCGGCCTCCGGCGGGACGAGCCGCAGGTAGCCCCGCGCGATCTCGAGGCTCGACTTGGCGAGCGTCATTTCCAGGTTCTCGACCAGCGAGCGGAAGAAGGCGAACGAGCGGTACAGGCGGCGGAGCTCGCGGACGGGTGCCGGTGCGAGCGCCGTTCCGCAGCCGTACCACGCCGGCAAGAGGCAGCGGTTCTGCGTCCAGGCGAAGACCCAGGGGATCGCCCGGAGCGAGCGGAGGGCGTCGTCTCCGCCGGGCCGTCGCGCCGGAGGCGCGCCCTGGCCGGGCGCCGGCGGCTTTGCCGACGGCGTATCCAGCCTCCGGCTGGGCCGTGAGCCGAGCGCGAGCAACGACAGCTCGTCCACCGGCGTGAACGAGCGGAGGAACGGCGAGAACGCTGGGTCTTCCCAGACCAGTGCGCGGTACGCGCTGTGTGCCCGATCCGACAGCTCGGCGAGGACGTCGTGTGCTCCGGCCGGCGCGGCCGCCTTTGCCAGCCTGGGGAACGCGGCGAGCAGCGTCGCCGCGAGGGCGGCCTCGAGGTTTCGGTAGGCAAGTCCGGGCAGGCCGTACTTGAACGAGATCGTCTCGCCCTGCTCGGTCACCTTCAGCCGTCCAGGGGGATGGCCCGGCGGCTGCGCGAGGATCGCCGCGTGCGTCGGTCCGCCCCCGCGGCCGGCGCTGCCACCGCGCCCGTGGAAGATCGTCAGCTCGACGCCTTGGCGTGCGGCGAGTGCCGCCAGCGCCTCCTGGGCGCGGAAGATCTCCCACTGCGCGGTCAGGTAGCCGCCGTCTTTGCCCGAGTCGGAGTAGCCGACCATCACCTCGAGCCGGCGACCGCGACCGTCCAGCAGACGGGCGAACCGACGGTCGGCAATGAGCTCGCCGACGATCCGCGGCGCGGCGCGCAGATCGCCGATCGTCTCGAACAGCGGCACCGGCGAGAGGTGGGCGCCGGCCTCAGCGGCGAGGTCGATCGCGGCCTGCACGTCAGCTGAAGATGACGTCCCCGAGATGACGAGCGTGTCCAGCGCCTGCTCGCCGTGCCGCGCCTGCGCGCGTGCGGCCGCGGCAAAGGTCCGCCGGGTTCTTGCCGTCGGCCGGGCGAGCTCGGAGGCGTGGAGGCGCACGTCGAGTTTCGCGAGGTGGAAGCCGAACAGCTCCACGCGGCGGCGCAGCGCCGCCAGTCGGCCGTCGGCCAGGCGCGCGCCGCGGTTCGCCCTCAGGCTGCGGTCGAGGATCTCGAGATCGGCGGCCAGTCGGCCCGGACCGTCATATCCTCCGGGCCGGCGCGCGATGGTTTCGCCGAGCCGGTGCCAGACGAAGGACAGCTTCCGGCGATAGGGCTCGTCCTCGTTCTGGCTGCCGATCTGCCGGGCGTACGCGGCCAACGCCCGCTCGTCGCGACGAAGCGACTCGATCAACTCGCCGGACACGCCGACGAGCGTGCTCGCCACGCCGAGGGTGGAGGCGAGCTCGCGCACCTCGCTCCGGTACCGCGTCAGCGCCAGCCGCCGGGCGCGGTCGAGCGCTTCGCCGACCGTCGCGGGACCGGCTGCCGGGTTGCCGTCCTGATCGCCGCCGATCCAGGTGCCGAAGCGAAGCGGCGAGGAGGCATCCGGAAGAAGGCGGCGGAGGTCGCGGACGAGCAGCGGCGCCGCGTCGAGCAGGCTCTGCTCGAAGAACCAGAGGCCGTGGCGGATCTCGTCTACCACCCGCGGTCGCCGGGACCGGACCTCGTCGGTCTGCCAGAGCCCGGTCACCTCCTCGGCGAGGGCCTCCTCGACCGCCTCCCGGGCCGAGCGTGTCACCGCAGGATCGTCGAGCTCGTCGAGCAGGCGGTCCAGGCGGACATGGGCAGCGAGCACCGTCCGTCTGGTCGCCTCGGTCGGGTGGGCGGTGAGGACGAGCTCGAGCGAGATGCGGCGCGCTGCCGCCGTTAGCCGCCGCTTCGAGACACCTGCCCGCTCGAGCTGGGCGAACGCGTCTTCAAACGACTCGCGTGGCACGCGCTGCTCGTGTTCGTACTCGCGCCGGCGCCGGAGCCGGTGGTGTTGCTCCGCGAGATTCGCGAGCTGGAAGTAGAGCGAGAACGCCCGCAGGACCTCGGCCTGCCGCTCCAGCGGAAGCGCACCGACCGCCTCGGCGAGCCGGGCTCGCGCGTGCGCGCTGCCGGAGCCGCGGGCGCGCCGCGACAGCTCGCGGACTCGCTCCTCGTCGGCAAGGAGCTCTTCGCCCCCCTGTTCGACCAGGACGCGGCCGAGCACGTCGCCGAGCAGACGTACGTCGCGGCGGAGCGGCGCGTCGGGGTTGCCCGTGCTCATCGTTGGCCAGGTCTACCATCCCGACGCCGAAAGGTCATGACCTCGAGCCGTCGAATGCGGGCCGCATGGCGGACGAACGCGATCAGGCCCTGCTGACGACGTTGACCACGGAGCACTTCACGCTCCAGGGCGCGCGCTCGCAGACGGTCTCGGAAACCATGGGGCGCTCGGCGCTTTAC
>JBKPPY010000013.1:0-9099 GCA_046733845.1 Actinomycetota bacterium
GACGATCGAGAGGACACCGGCATGCCTCGCGGCAGCGCAGATCTCCTCGACCGGCAGGACGAGCGCGGTCGGCGACGTGATGTGCGAGACGACGATGGCACGCGTGCGGATCGAGATGTTCTCGACGAGCTCGTCCGGCTCCACCTGAACGACGTTCGCGCGGATGAAGCCGAGCGTGCGCAAGACCGCGCCGTACTCGTGCTTCGTCGTGAGGATCTCCTCCTCGGGCCGAATGCGGAGCGAGCGGATGACCGCGTTCAGTGCCGACGTTGCGTTCGGCACGAAGACCACGTCGTTCGCGGCGGCTCCGACGAACGACGCGAGCGCCGCTCGAGCCTCCCAGAGCGCGTCCTCGAACCGCCGCATGAAGAAGTCTGTCGGATCGCGCTCGAGGTCGAGCTGCCAGCGTCGGTACTCGTCGAACACGGCCTCGGTGCACGCGCCGTAGCTGCCGTGATTGAAGTACGCGACGTCCGGGTCGAGGAGAAACCCCTCACGCATGGCTGGCAAGTGTCCCACGCTCCGGAGCCGGCGACGTAGGAGGATCAGCCGTCTACACTGGAGAACATGGCGTTGACGAAGGACGACCCGCTGAGTACCCATGCCGAGCCTCCCTCGCATCCGTCGTTCGCGCGCCCGTGGCGGCCTGCCGGTCCTGTCGCCGGCCCCGGTCGTCCAGGAGCTCACCGCTAGCGGCCTGACCTGGGCGAACGTCGTCTCGCCGGACGTCGAGACGTCGCAGCACCTCGCGGAGCGCTTCGGCTGGCACCCCCTCGACGTCGAGGACATCGTCTCCAAGCGCCAGCGGCCGAAGGTCGACGACTACGAGGACGACGGCTACCTCTTCGCCGTCCTCCACTTCCCGATCTACGACAACCAGGTGCAGCGGCTCAACGCCGCGGAGCTCGACATCTTCGTGGGCCACGACTACGTCGTCACCATTCCGAACCGCGAGCTGCGGCCCGTGCTGCGCCTCTTCGCGCGCTGCGAGAACGACGAGCTCTTCCGCGAGCAGCTCTTCGCGCGCGGGTCGGGTCGCCTGCTGTACGAGATCCTCGACGACCTGTTCGACTACTGCTTCCCGATTCTCGACAAGATCGCCCACAAGCTCGACGGGATCGAGGACGAGATGTTCGAAGGCCGTTCACAGGAGGTCGTACGCGACATCTCCAACGTGAAGCAGGAGATCATCTCGTACCGCAAGATCATCAAGCCCGAGCGCCCGACCCTGCGCGTCCTGGAGCGCCGCGTCGAGGCGTTCCTTCCCGAGGAGCTCGAGCTCTACTTCGACGACATCGTCGATGCCGCGGAACGCATCTGGGACCTCCTCGACAACTACAAGGAGGTCGTCGACGGTCTCGAGTCGACGAACGAGTCGGTGCTCGCCCACCGCCAGAACGACGTCCTCCGGCTGTTGACCGTCATCAGCGTGACGCTGCTGCCGCTCACGCTCGTGACCGGCATCTTCGGGATGAACGTGGACTTCCCCGGCGAAGGCACGCACGAGGCCTTCTGGGTAATCGGCGGGGCACTGCTGCTGATCGCCGCCGCCACGCTCGGCTTTTTCCGCTGGCGCCGCTGGCTCTAGGCCAACATGAGCGTTACGCCGTCGTAGGACTGCGGCGGGCGAACCGGGCGGAGAGGCGAGCGTCGTTGACTCGCGATCGGAAACGCCGCTTGGGCGTTTCCGATCCGCAAGACCGGAGCCCCCGCCGCATCGGGGTCCCGGCCCTGCCGCCGCCGCTCGCTAGAGGAGAATTCTGAGCGCTGTCTCGGGAGGACAGCCGCGCTGCGTGAGCGCGGACGCGTCGTGAAGATCGATCTCGACATGCGAGGCGAGAACGAGCGCTGACCCGATGTCGTATCCGGAGCGCACGAGCTCCTCGAAACGCCAGCGGAGAATCATTTCTGCCTCGGTCTCGTCGATCAGTTCGAACTGGGCCGCAGTCACTGCGCCTCCCTCTTCGTCTACGACTACAGGGTCACAGTTGAGCGTCATCGGCCCGCAGCCGCGCCCGCTTGAGGTCCAGAGTCGCCGCTCCGAAGGTCCGGCTTCCCAGGGCCAACGTCCCTCGTTCGAGTTACGACCTCCCCCCACCCGCCGCGAGGGAGCCCCAGGGAGTCAGACGCGGGGCAACTCGTCGATGCCGGCGCGCTTCGCCTTGTCCTTGCGGTCGGTTCTCCACGCAAGGAGCAGGATCCCGCCGAACACGATGACGAGCGCGGCGCCGGCGCCGATGCGGAACCAGATCGCGTCGAATATCAGGATCGCGAGAACCCCGATGAGAAGGATCGCGATAGCGGCGCCCGCGAGCTTGAACCCGTAACCGGCCACGGCACGAGTCTACGAGCGCGACGAGCATTCCTGCAAGCAGTGGTAGAAACGGCGCATGACGCAGCCTCTGTGGGCGCCGTGGCGACTCGAATACATCCAGCAGGCCGACGAAGCGTCGGGATGTGTCTTCTGCGACGAGGCCGACGGCTCGATCGACTCCGCGGTGTCGCTTCTCGTCTATCGAGGCGACGAGGCGATCGTGCTGCTGAACAAGTACCCCTACTCGTCCGGCCATCTCATGGTCGCACCGAGGCGCCACCTCGGTGAGCTCGCGGAGCTTGCAGACGCGGAAGCCCTCGAGATCCACCGCCACGCGGCCGCGGCCGTCGAGACGCTGCGAGCGGTCTACGGGCCGGACGGCTTCAACCTCGGCTGGAATCTCGGCCGGGTCGCCGGCGCCGGGATCGCGGACCACGTGCATCTGCACGTCGTCCCGCGCTGGTCCGGCGACACGAACTTCATGCCTGTGCTCGCGGACGTGAAAGTGATCCCCGAGCACCTGCTCGAGACCCGAGACCGACTACGTGAGGCGTGGTCTAGCCGCTGAGGACCGCGAGGGCCTTCCAGGCGCGCGGCGGCGTCGTCATCCAGTCGTACAGGCTGACGCCGATGGTTCCGCCGTCGTCACCCACTGCAGCGACGAAGCCCGCGAGCTCGTCGGGGCCGAGACGGTCTGCCACGCCGCCGGCGACGTGGATCTGGACCTCAGGGTTGCCGGTTTGCGCCCGCAGCAGTCGCAGCGCGCGGGTGACGTATCCGTACGTCGCGTCGAACCCCTTCATCGAGCCTCCCGTGTAGACCATCGGGACGAAAGCATCCACGCTCGCCGCGAGCTGTACCCAGGGGAAGCGCGGCCACGTGGCCGGGCGCCGCTCCAGTCCACGCGGGTTGAACGGGACGACCGCAAGCGGGACCTCACCCGCCGCTTGCCGCACCTGTCTCGTGAGGGCGACCGCGCGGCTCGACCGCAGCGAGACGTTGCGAACCTTCGTCGACTCGATGTCGAGCGCGATCCCGTCGAACGCGCCACCGGTCGGGGACCGGAATGCGAGCATCGCGAGCGAGCGTCTGAGATCGACCGCGGGCTTGACATGACCGGGCAGGTACCACGCGACGACGCGGATGCCTTGCGCGTGGAGTGCGTCGACGAACCGTCCCAGCTGGATCGGATTGACCACGTCGACCGTTGCCCCGTCGTTCGCCGTCTCCACCCATACGGTCTGCACGTGGCGCGCGGCGATGCGTTCGGCCGTGCGCTCCGGAGCTGCGTAGACCGGACCGTCGTAGATGTCGACCCAGGTCCCGAGACCGCCGAACACCGAGGCGTCAGCTGTCTTCGCGGCCGGTGTCGCAGAGGCCGCGAGCACGGAGACGAGAGCGGTGAGGATCGCGAGCGCGCCGAGCCGGACCACGGCGCACAACTCTAGGGACGTGGTGTGAGGACGATGTCAAGGTTCGACTGGTTCGCGACGGGTATGGCAAGCTCGGGAAGCCGTTTTCGATTCGAGGAGGCAACGTGAGCGTGGACAAGGCCCTCGCACGCGACCGGGAGCTCCGTGAGTACGCGACACCACGGCCGTGGCACCAGGACGGGCAGGGAACGAAGCATCGGCTCGTCGGTCCCCTGCCGCGCTCGACCGTGGTGGTGGATCCGTACGCGCCGAATCCGCAGGACGCGCCGCTTCTGCTCCATCGTGTGAACACCTACGAGGAGCTCGACGAGGAGATCGAACGGTTGCGAGCAGCTCTTCGAGAGGTGCGGGAGCAACTCGACGCGACGAGCGCCGTCTCGAGCGCGCTTCCGACCGAGGAGGTCTACGAGTCGCTTGCCAGGAGCCTTCGCGAGCGCATCTCTGCTGCCCTCGGAGACCGTCGCGTCGATGGGGACGAGGCGGGCACGCCGAGGGCGGCGCGCCGGCCGACAGTCAGGATTCCCGGCACGCGAACGTAACCGTCGGTGACGGGATCGCGAGGGCGAACTCGGGACTCGACGTCGAGACCGGCCTGTGACCCCTGGCAGGTTCTGGAGGCACCGTCAGGAGGAAGACAGTGCGTCCGGAGCGTAGGCAGCCTCGGAATGCGGCAAGGTGAACGGGTCGCGTCGATCGGGTGTCGATGAGGCGCGGCCGATCGCGAGGCATCGCTACCCTCGAAGCTGCTGAGCATGACCTCCACCCATCTCAAACGGGTCGATGCGGTGCTCGTGCTGTCGATCGCTGTCAGCTCGCTCGTACTTACGGGCACCCTCCTCGAGGCGGTGACAGATCGCGACTGGTCCGTGCGGGGCTGGGAGTGGCCCGAGGTTCTCGTCGCGGCGTCGGTGCTTGCCCTCGGGGCGCTCTGGCTCGTCACCATCCGACGCTCGCCAGAGCCACCGAGAGGCGGCAGCACAGTGAAGCGCCTCGTCAAGTCGGAGCTCGAACGTCGCGGCTACCGCATCAGTCGTGTGCTTCCGTTGGCATCCCAGCCCGACCACGCGCTCGACGTCGACTTCGAGTACGTGCTCGCGCACTACCTGGCGCGCCGCGAGCGGCGTGATCCGTTCTTCTTCGTCCAGATCGGAGCCTTCGACGGTGTTTCCTTCGACCGACTGCACCGGCACGTCGTCGACGGCCGCTGGCATGGCGTCCTCGTCGAGCCACAGGCCGAGCACTTCCGGCGACTCGTAGCGAACTACAAGGGACTGGACGGCCTCACCTTCGTCAATGCTGCGGTCGATTCGGAACGCGGCTCGCGCCCTCTCTTCGTCATCGAGGACGAGGCCGGCAATCCAATCGCGTCCCTGGCAGGCCTCGCCTCCCTCTCGCGGGAGCGCCTCGAGGACTGGCGTCGACGCGACGGCCACAAGTATCCGGCGGCTCGGACGATCGGGGCTGTCCCCGTCGACTGCGTGACGTTCGAAGACATACTTCTCGGGGTCGAGCGCGTCGATCTTCTGGAGATCGATGCAGAGGGCTACGACCTCGAGCTCCTGAGGGTCTTCGACTTCGATCGCTACGCACCCGCGATCGTTCGCTTCGAGCACGCCCATCTGTCGAGGACTGATTGGGACGAGGCAGTCGCGTTGCTTCACCTGCATGGCTACCGCGTCGTGCGGGAGGAATACGACACGACCGGCTACGCACCACCGATGAACCGAGGAGAGCTCTGAACGCGGCTACGATGCGGCCTTCGCGGACGTAGCTCAGTTGGTAGAGCACTGGCTTCCCAAGCCAGGTGTCGCGGGTTCGAATCCCGTCGTCCGCTTCCCGCGTTTGTGACGATTCGGGAACCGGCCTCGTCGTCGCCACGCCGCTTGGACACGCGATTGGTCGTGGATTTGCACGGTGGGCTCAGTTATGCCGAGCGCGGATCCGGGTATCCCTCGTCCATACGAAATGGGAAGGGGGTCGTGAGATGGGAATCAGCCTCAGCATTCTGTTGATCGCAGTTGGCGCCGTTCTCGCCTGGGCGGTCAACGCTGAAGTGTCCGGGATCGACATTCAGGTGGCGGGGATCATCCTGGTCATCGTCGGTGCAATTGGACTCGTGCTCTCGCTCGTCTTCTGGTCGAGCTGGGGCGGCTTTGGGAACCGGGACCGCACAGACGGCGGCGGTCAGAACACGACGGTCGTCGAGCGCTAGACCTCGACGGAAGACACGACGACGCTCGGAAGGCGCTCCTCCGGGAGCGCCTTCTTTGTGCGGCATGACGCGCGAACGCGACTAGTACCAGCGACCGCGAGCGAAGCCGCCGAATGCGAGGAGTCCGATCAGGGCGATGATGACACCCCAGAGGACGCTCCAGACAATGGCGACGACGATGCCGATGATGACGATGAGACCGCCGAGTGAGAGTCCCGCCATGTCGTGCTTGCTACCCGGAGACCGCGCGCCCGAAACGGCCCGCGTGCCCCACCCCGAGGGTTAGACGAGCGCACCTGCGAGGATCGAAAGCGCCCAGATTCCCGCGGCATGCAACGCGATGACGGCCGCGACCTACGCTCTCCTCAGCTCCTCCGCAGGGCGTCGATGGACGCAAGTGCGACGACGCCCTCCGCCTGCCTCGCCAGCTCGGCGTCGAGGGTGACGAAGGCGTCGGCCTGGAGCTGGGTGAGAGCCAGGTACTCGGCGTCATAGGTGTCGGCCCACCCGAGCTGCTCGGCAATCTCCCAGGCCCGGCGTCGCAGCACCGCGTCTCCGAGCAGGCGAATCGGCAGCGCGCCGACGTTCTTGAGCCGCTCGCGAGCTACGTCGGCCGCAAGCTCGCCGTGGTGCACGGCCTCGTGGAGAGCGGACAACGTCTGCGAGCGCAGGAGCGTCGGTGCGAGGAGTTCGTGCTCGGGCGCGACGTCGACTCCTTCGCTCGCGAGTTGGAGCACCACGCCGCAGTCGACGACGAATCGCGCCACGACTCAACGCTATCGCCTCTCATCGCTGTCTCATCGGGGTCGGGTACGACCTGAGCCGGGCAGTCGCAGCCTTTGACCCGAGGAGGCGACATGACACTTCGACGCTCTGCGATCGCTTTGTTGGCGATCCTCGTACTCGCCGCCGCCGGCTCCGCCGCGGCATCGTTCTCACCGCCGCCGTGGGTGCTCCATGGCCCGTACTCGCCGACAGTCGACCCGGCGAACTTCGTCTCGCGCATCGACAACCGGTACTTCCCGCTCGTGCCCGGCACGGCGTTCCACTACCGCGGATACAGCGGCGACACGGCGCAGACCGACGACATGGTCGTGACCCACAGGACGAAGACGATCCTCGGCGTCAGGTGCACGGTCGTCCGCGACACCGTCTCCGAGCACGGCAAGCCCGTCGAGCGGACGTTCGACTGGTACGCGCAGGACAGGGCCGGCAACGTCTGGTACCTGGGCGAAGACTCCCTGGAGCTGAAGAACGGTCACCTCGTCCGCGCCCGCGACTCGTGCCAAGCGGGCGTCCACGGCGCCAAGCCCGGGATCATCATCGAAGGGCACCCGAACCCGGGCGACGTCTACCGGCAGGAGTACTACCCGCCCGGCGGGGCGCTCGACCAGGCGCTCGTCTTGCCGACTCACCAGACGGTGGTCGTTCCTTCCGGAACCTACGAGCGGTCACTGGCCACCGTCGAATGGAGTCCGGTCGAGCCACAGCTCGAGAAGAAGTGGTACTCGGCAGGCATCGGCGAGATCCGGGAGCAGGTGGTGCGCGGAGGTCACGAGCGCTTCCAGCTCGTCGCCGTGACGCACTGACCCGCGGCCGGTCGGCGCTCGACGCGAACGCTCCCGCCCTTTTGCGTTGCCACGTCCAGCTGGCACACTGCAAAGGAACCGGTACGAGGGGGTCGAGAGATGCCGGAGGTGGGAATTTCGTGACAGGCCTGATCCTGGCCTGGGCGGCAAGCGTGATCGTGTGCTCCGCGATGCTGCACGAGTTCGGGCACGCCTGGGTGGCGCGAGCCGTCGGCTGGAAGGTCGTGGGGCTGCGCTGGCATTGGTACGGCATCGCCTTCGTCGCGGATACCGAGGGCAAGCCCGACGAGCTGTGGAAGGTCGCGCTGGGTGGACTCGCGGCGACCGCCGGCCTGGCCCTCGCCTTCCTCGCCGGGACGGCGCTTCCCGAGCCGGCACCGCTCCTCTTCGGCTTCGGGTTCGGCCTGAACGCGGCGCTCCTGTTCACGAACCTCGTTCCGCTGCGGCAGCTCGACGGTGGTCAGGTGGTTGCCGGGCTCCGTCGAGCCGCTTCTCGCTCGGTCAGCTGATGACCGGGCTGGGGAGGCGAGCCGCGACGATGCTGCCGACGGCCTCCGCGCTCGCGGCGTGGCGCGACAGCGTCCCGACGAAGACGTCGCGTTCGAGCGTGCGGAGCTCGAGGTCGGTGAGCGCGCGGATCGTCGCTGTCCGGGGGACGTCTCGGACGAGTGCAATCTCGCCGAAGAACTGACCAGCACCGAGCGTGCGGACTCTGTTGCCGCCGATGACGACCTCCGCCTCTCCCGAGCGAATGACGTAGAACCGGTCGCCGGTGTCGCCCTCTTCGAAGACGGTGACGCCGTTGTCCACGTGCGCGTCCCCGAGGGCAAGCGCGAGGCGCTCGAGCTCCGGCAGCGGCAGCGGCTCGAAGATCGGGATCCCACGCAGGAGCTCGAGCGCGGCTTCGTCGACGCGGCCGCGCGCATCGATCCCCAGCAGGCGGCGCCACGAGGGAATCAGGACGACCGGCAGGATCGCTCCGGCGACGAGGAGCGCTCCGCGCGCGCCGAACGCCGCATTGAGCGCGGGCGCCAGAAGCGCTCCGATCCCGAGGGACCCGATGATGACCGACTCGAACGCACCGAACACCCGGCCCAGTACCGCGTCGGGTGCCGACCGCTGCAGGAGCGTGATCCCAGCGACGTCGACCAGCGTGTTCCCCACTCCGACGAGGAGCAGGAGTGGGACGACGACCGCCGTCACGGGCACGCCGGCGACGAGCATGAGCGGTACTCCCCAGAGCAGGAGGCCGACCGCGAACGTCGAGGCGAGTCCGCCTCGTGCAGTCGCGCCAGCCGCGACGACGACTGCGAGGAGCGCCCCGACGCCCACCATCCCGTCCAGGAACCCGACACCCGCGGTCCCCAGATCGAGCACCTCGATCGCGAGCACCACCACGAGCACGTTGAACACGCCCGCGACGAGCGCCTGGAAGCCGAACAGCGCGATCACGAGCCGCAGGTCGTGCTCGGCGAGGATGCACTGCCAGCCCGCGAGCAGCGACCGCCGGTGGCCCTCCTGCTCCTCGGGCGACGGCTCGCCGGCCACACC
>JBKPPY010000014.1:0-13695 GCA_046733845.1 Actinomycetota bacterium
CGGACCGCTGCCTCACCGAGGGCACGGGTACCGACGTAGGCGACGCTGCCTTTGATCGCCCAGCCGATGATCGGGACGAACCCGACCGATCGACGCACGAGGGCGCGGAAGCCGAACCCGGACGCGATCACGGCGAGCACCTCGGGGAGCCGGTCACGGTCGATCTCGAAGCCGTGGGCGTCGGCGATCCGCAGCACCAGACGGATCTGGTTGAGGGTCAGGATCGGCAGGTCCGCACCGGGAACGAACACCACGACCCCGATCACCCCGTTGCGGCGCGAGAAACGGCGGATCAGCTCCTCGCACACCGCCTCGCGCAGCACCGGTAGCCGGGCGGCCAGGGGCGTCGCCGATTCGCCGAGTGAGCGGGCGAGACGCTCCGCGATCCGTTCGACCGGGAACCCCGCTCCGCCCGCCACGCGGACGACGTTCTCGTCCAGAACGTAGGGAAGGTGTCCGGGGACATCCGCCGTCGACGGGACGACCGCGACGATCGGAAGGCGTGTGCGCACTGCCTCCCTGAGCAGTCCCTCGTCGTCTGCGCTCGGAGGGCCCGCGAGGATGTGGATCAGAGCGGCCGCGCCCTCGGTCGGGCCTTGTTCGCGCACGGCCCCTGCAACGCCGCCGCGGGTGAGGTCTGTGACGAGGAGCTGCACGAGCGCGGGCGGCCCGGAAACGACGATCGGCCGGTCTTCTCGGGCGGTCGAGCGCAGGCTTTTGATCACCGACAGGACGGATGTCGGCGAAACCGATTTGGCGGGCGTGAGCTTCACCAACGAGCGATGCGCGTGCGCCCGCGGCCACGGGCGTGGATTGCCTGGAGAACGCCGATCGCGAGCAGGTTGGCGATCATCGACGAGCCGCCCACGCTCACCATCGGCAACGGGATGCCGGTGACGGGTGCAATCCCGATCGTCATGCCCACGTTGACGAAGACCTGGAACAGGAGGGCGAAGACGATGCCGCCGGCAGCGATCGCGGAGAACGGGTCTCGGGCGGCCGCCACGATCTTCAACCCGCGCCAGACGACGAGCAGGTAGAGCATGAGCAGGAAGCCCGCGCCGACGAAGCCGCGCTGCTCGGCGAACGACGCGAAGACGAAGTCCGTGGCGTGCTCGGGCAGGAAGTCGAGGCTGGTCTGCGTCGCGCCGGCGACGCCGCGCCCCGTCGGGCCGCCCGAGCCGACCGCGGTGATCGACTGGCGGATGTTGTAGGTCGACCCGCGCGGGTCCTGGTCGGGGTGGAAGAACCCGGTCAGGCGACTTGTCTGGTAGTCCTTAAGCACCGGGGTGCCCATCGCCGGTAGCCACCAGAGGACGCTGAGCCCGAGCACGACGGCGACGACGCCGAGGATCGCGAGGTGAAGCCAGCGGACGCCGGCAACGAGGAGCACGCCGACGAGCGCGGCTGCGTACACCAGTGCGGAGCCGATGTCCGGCTGGATGAACACGAGCAGCATCGGCGGAAGAGCGAGCGCGATCGCGGTCAGCGACGTCCGCCACTCGTTCATTCGCCGGAAGCGATCGGCGAGGAAGCCGGCGAGGGCGAGGACGACGAGCAGCTTCCCGAACTCGGACGGCTGGAAGCGGAAGAAGCCGAGGTCGATCCAGCGCTTCGAGCCACGCGCGACCGTGCCGCCCAGGAAGACCAGCGCGAACAGGCCGAGCGTTCCGGCGTAGATCTGCTTGTCGAATCGCCGGTAGATCTCCGGATCGATCAGGATCACCACGACCATCCCGAGCAGGCCGACGGCGACGAAGACGAGCTGCCGGTAGACGTAGTAGTCGGGGCTGCCGGCGACGTCGTGGCGGGTGATGCCTGCGATCCCCCAGATCCCGTAGGCGACGATCGCAAAGACGGTCCCGAGCATCACCCAGTCCAGGCGGGCGACGAGCGGCGCCTCCTGCGTGAGCTCGCGGCGCCGCGCTCTGGCGCGGGAGCGTTCGGTCGGGGTGTAGACGATGTCGGCCATAGCTCGCTAGTCGGAGTGAATCGGGCCGATCCCGCTCGAAGGCTTGGTGTGGAAGAACTGCTCGAAGACCTTGAGCGCCGCCGGCGCCGCCGCCGTACCGCCGTGACCGCCGTTCTCGATCACTGCACAGACCGCGATCTGCGGCGTCTCCGTGTCGTCGGCCGGCCCGTAGCCGCACCACCACGACTGGTCCTGGAGCAGCGGCTGCGAGTACCCCTTCGGCCGCACGACCTTCTCAGCGGTGCCCGTCTTGCCGGCGATCGGGATCGGGAAGTTGCCGAAGACGGCGGTTGCAGTCCCGTACGAGGCGTGGGTCGCGCGGAAGAGGCCGTCACGAACGACGCCGAGAGCCGCCGGGTCGACGTTGCTCGGCTTCGGTGCCGGTGGGTTGAGGTAGTGCCGGCCGCTTCCCGGCTCGTCGACCGCATACAGCACGTGCGGAGTGACGAGCTTCCCGCCGTTGGCGATCAGCGAGTAGAACCGCACCATCTGCAGCGGCGTGACGAGCAGATCCTTCTGCCCGATCGCGAGCTGGATCGAGTCGCCGGGCTTCCAGAGGCGGTCGATCTCCCAGTGGCCGGGGTCGGTTTTCGCCGTGTACGTCGCCTGGCGCCATTCGGGCGTCGGCAAGAGGCCTGACTGCTCGGGGCCGATGTCGATGCCCGTCGGACCGCCGAACCCGAACCGGCTCGCCCAGCCCTGCAGCGGGTGGCCACGGTCGGCGGGCAGGGCATAGAACGAGTAGCCGAGGTTGTAGAAGTAGGTGTCGCACGACGCCGCGATCGCCTGCGGCATGGTCATCGGCTCGTCGACGTACGGATCCCAGTTCTTGAAGACCTGGCCGTGCACCTCGAAGCTGGGTGTGCACTGAATCGTCTGGAACGGCGAGATCAGACGCTCCTGCATCGCCGCCAGGGCCGTGACCGGCTTGAACGTCGAGCCGGGCGGATACAAGCCCTCGGTCACGCGATCCAGGCCGGGGTAGTTGTCTGCCTTCGCCGTCGCTGGATTCATTAGCGGCGCGAGCTTCTTCGCGCTCGTCCGGCCGGCGAAGACGCTCGGCTTGTACGTCGGCGAAGAGGCCATCGCGAGGATCTCGCCGTTCGACGGGTTCATCGCGACGATCGCGCCCCCGTCGGCGAGCCACTTGCCGTCCTGGTGCGCCAGGTTGATGCCGTACTTGAGCGCCCGTTCGGCCGCCCGCTGGAGCGAGATGTCGATCGTCAGTCGGATCGGGTAGCCCGTTTGCGGCGCCTCCTTGACCTTCGGCGTGCCGACCGCGTCGCCCAACGAGTTGACCGTCTGTAGTTCCTCGCCGTTCCGGCCGCGAAGGTACCTGTCGTAGCTCTGCTCCACTCCGGCCTGCCCGACGAGGTCGCCGGGGCAAGGGACGTTTGCGTCCTTGGCCGCAGCGGTCTGGCAGTTCTTGTAGTGCTTCTTGGAGGCCGCGACCTGGCCGGGCGAGATCTCGCGGACGTAGCCGAGCACGTGCGCGAGCAACGCCTCGGTGTTGTACTTCCGCACGTAGGTCGGGACGATCTTGACGCCGTGGAACTCGGTGGCGTGCTCCCGTAGGTAGAAGACCTGGTCGTCGTGGACAGCGACCTGCATCGTCACCGGAGTGAGCGGGCTCTTCATCCCCTGTTCCAGTCGGGCGAGCAGCTTGGGCAGCGGGACGTTCAGGACCATGGCGAGCCGCTTCATCTCCGCGTAGCGGCCCTGCTTCGGTAGGTCGGTCGGGACGACTGCAACCGCTGTCGAGCCGGCGACCGTGACGAGGACGTGGCCGTTGCGGTCGAGAATGTCGCCGCGCCGAGCGTCGATCGGGAGCGTCCGGAGCTTGTTGTTCTTGGCGGCGGCCTCGTATTTCGATCCGGAGAGGATCTGGAGCGACCACAGCCGGAGGAGCAGGACGGCGAAGACCGCCAACGCGATCGCGCCGAGGATCGCGACGCGCAGCGCCATCCGCGGAGTGAAGAGATACGGCTCCTCGACGCGCGGGTCTGGCGGCAGGAAGCGGTCGCCGCGGCCGCCGACGGTGCTAGCCAACGACCTGGATCCTCTCCACACGTTCGCGGCCGACCTGCTGGGGCAGCAGGATCTTCGCGATCGAGTACACGGGCCAGGTCAGGATCAGGTTGAGTCCGATCCCCTGGAACAGCGTGCTCCAGAGCACTGTTCGCGCGGGCGCCGGATCGCCCAGCACGTAGTGGAACGCGAGCGATCCGAGCGCGTACAGGACGCTGACCCCGATCACGGAGACGAACGGAGCGTGTGTCCGGTCGCGGCCGTTCGTCTCCCCGTAGCGGCCGATCCAGTAGCCGGCGACGGTCAGCAACAGCGAGGTGACGCCGAGCGTGCCGAGGTTGGCCGTGTCGACGAGCAGCCCGCCCCAAAAGCCGATCGCCGCTCCGACGATCGGCCCGCGGAGCAGGGCGACGCAGATGATCGTCACGAGCAGCAGGTCGGGCGTGCCGTGCAGGATCGTCACCTCGGAGAAGACCGAGACCTGGAGGATGGCGGCCACGAACACGAAGGCCGCCGCCTTCAGCACGTCGACGATCACGACCCCGGCTTCGCCTTCGGAACGAGGGCGATCACGGCCTCGAGCTTCGAGAAGTCGACGAACGGGTCGCACTGGATCTGCTTGTAGATGTCGGTGTCGGCCTGTCCCACCTCCGTGACCGCGCAGACCTGGATCCCGCGCGGATAGAGGGACGAGAGGTCGCCAGATCGCCAGCCGGCGGTGACGAGGACGTCGCCGCGGTTGACGACCTGGTCCTTCGTCACCCGGTCGACCGTCAGCGAGCCGGCGATTCCACGCTCGGCGATCCCGGAAGCGTTCGTGGTGATGTCGAGCACCGAGACCGCACTCGTGTCGTCGGTGAGCAGGGTCACCCGTGCGACGTTCGACGCCGCCGCCGTGACGATGCCGACGAGTCCCTCCCCGGTGACCACGGCGTCGTTCTTGACGACGCCGTTGTTCTTGCCCGCGGAGACGACGATCTGCTGGGCGAACGGAGCGGGCGCACGCGCGATCACGCGGGCGACCACGGGCCGGTAGTCCCTCGGATATCGGGGGCTCTCGAGGTAGTGGAGAAGCTGCTTGAGCTGCGCGTTCTCCCGCACCGCCGAGCGGTTCAGGATCGCCTGTGTGCGGAGCTGGTCGACCTCCTTGCGCAGCTTCTTGTTGTCCGACTTGGCGTGCAGCAGCCCGCCGAACCAGCTCGCGGCATCCTCGAACGGGCTCGCCACCCGGTCGGCGGCGACCTCGAACGGCTTGAGCACGCTCGAACCTGTCGACTGGGCGCTGTGCAGGAAGCCGCTGTCCGACTCCCGGAAGTACACGGTCACGAGCGCGAGCGAGAGGAAGATCAGGATCCCGACGACGGCACGCCGGCGCGCCACCGCGTTGGCGCGGGTCGAGTGCGTGGACGAGGAGCGCTGGGCCGACGTTCCGATCGCCGCCACGCGCGCAGATGACCTTCCGCGAGGCACCGAACGGCTTAGTGTAGGCGCTGCGTCAGCTGGTCGCAGATCGACCGAGCAAAGCCGGTCGATCGCTCGCGCTCCGCGCGGGAACGGCCAAGTCCAGGAGTTGCCTAGCGGTGGTTCCCGGACGCGGCCCGGCTGCGGCCCTTCCGCTGGCTGCGGTGGATGACCTCGAACTCCTCGAGGCTCCGGCCGGAACCGACCGCGACGCAGGTCAGCGGCGACTCGGCGAGGTGCATCGGCATGTGGGTCTCGTGACGCAGGCGCTCGTCGAGCCCGTGGAGGAGGGCGCCGCCCCCGGCGAGGACGATGCCGCGATCCATGATGTCCGCCGAGAGCTCTGGCGGGGTCTTGTCCAGCGTCTGCTTGATCGCGTCGACGATCTGGTTGACCGGCTCCTCGAGGGCGTGCCGGACCTCCTCCGAGGAGAGGATGATCGTCTTCGGGAGACCACTGACCAAGTCGCGGCCGCGCACCTCGGCCTGCACCTCCTCGCGCATCCCCCACGCCGAGCCGACCTCGAGCTTGATCTCCTCGGCGGTCTGCTGGCCGATCAGCAGCTTGTACTCGCGCTTCACGTAGTTGATCACGGCCTCGTCCATCTCGTCGCCGCCCACGCGGAGGCTCTGCGAGACGACGATCCCGCCGAGTGAGATGACCGCGACCTCGGTCGTGCCGCCGCCGATGTCGACGATCATGTTGCCGGTCGGCTCCGCAATCGGCAGGCCCGCCCCGATCGCGGCGGCCATCGGCTCCTCGATCAGGTACGCCTGCCTCGCGCCCGCCGAGAGCGTCGCCTCCTCGACCGCGCGGCGCTCGACGCCTGTGACACCCGAGGGGACGCACACGACGACGCGCGGGTGCGCGAACCGGTTCTGGTGGACCTTCTGGATGAAGTGGCGGAGCATCTGCTCGGTCACGTCGAAATCGGCGATCACGCCGTCCTTGAGCGGGCGGATCGCCGTGATCGTCCCCGGCGTCCGGCCAAGCATGCGCTTCGCCTCGACACCGACCGCGTGCACCTCGCCGGAGCGTTGGTCGATCGCGACCACGGACGGCTCGGAGAGCACGATGCCGCGCCCGCGGACGTACACGAGTGTGTTTGCGGTTCCGAGGTCGACAGCCATGTCACGGCCGCCGAAACCGGTCAGGTGATCGAAGAGACCCACGGGGACGTCCAGTGTAACCAGCCGTCCCGCAACCCCCGGACGCAGGCGCCACCGAATGGGACATGGCCGGGGTCTGACCCCGGACATGTCCGAACTGTGACAGTTCCGTAACGACTCGACTCCGCCCCGCTCCGCGGCTGCGCGCACCGCCTACCGTGGCGAAATGCCTCGACCGCTGCGCCCACAAGCGCCCGGCGCCATCTACCACGTGACCTCACGCGGCAATCGACGCGAGCCGATCTTCCTGGAGTCCGACGACCACCATTTCCATCTCTGGTGGCTGAACAGAGTGTCGGCGGAATGCGAGTGGGAAGTCTTCAGCTTCGTCCACCTGACGAACCACTTCCACTTCCTCGTCAGGACTCCGAAGCCGAACATCGCTCACGGCATGCGCCGACTGAATGGCCTGTATGCGCAGGTGTTCAACAGCCGACACGACCTCAGCGGCCATGTTTTCCAGGGACGGTTCCACTCGCAGCTCGTGGAGTCCGAGTCGCACTTGGTCGAGTGCGCCCGGTATGACGACCTGAACCCAGTTCGAGCCGGCCTCTGCGACCATCCGCTGGACTGGCGCTGGAGCAGCTGCCGCGCGACGCTCGGGCTCGTCCCGAAACCGGGATTCCTCGCCTCCAGCTGGCTACTTGCCTTCTTCGGATGGGACCAGGAGCAGGCCCGGCAACGCTATCTCGAGTTCGTCGAGGACGGGCTGGAGCGCGCGCGTTAACGACTTCGGCCATGGCCGGGGTCTGACCCCGGACATGGCCGGGATCAGCCGACGCCGTACGTCCCAGGGAAGCGCCGCGCAAGCAGGCGGACGAGCAGCGCGGCAGGCAGGCCGACGACGTTCAGGTAGTCGCCCTCGACTCGCTCGACCAGCCCGGCGCCACGACCCTGGATCGCATACGCGCCCGCACGCCCCTCCCACTCCCCGGAACCGACATACGTCGCGATGTCGCGCGCGGTCAGTGGCCGGAAGAGCACACGTGTCGTCTCCGTATGCAGTTCTTCCCAAGCCGAGGTGAGCAGGCAGAGCCCGGAGACCACCTCGTGCGTCGACCCACCGAACGCCTCGAGCATCGCGGCCGCCTCGTCCGGTCCCTCCGCCTTTCCGTAGACGCGCCCGCGGCAGACGACGGTCGTGTCCACACCGAGCACGGGCCGGTCGCCGGCCTCGTCTGCCACCGAGCGCGCCTTCCCCTGTGCGTGGGCGCGGACGAGCTCGATGGGGTCCGCATCCGGGGGGTCGTGCTCTTCGTACCGCGGCCGGACGACCTCGAACGGAACGTGGAGCTGCTCGAGGATCGCACGCCGCTGGGGCGAGGTGGAAGCGAGCAGGAGCGGCGGAGCCGGCGACGAGCTCACGCGAGCTTGCGCGCTTTCCACATCTCCTCGGCCGGCCATTGCTCCGCCCACTCGGCGGTAAAGAGGTGATAGCGACCGGCGTCGTGTCCCGGGTTCCGAAGCTCGACGAGCCTCTCCACCTCGAACCCGTGCGAACCGAGCACCCTGATCCAGTCGCCGTAACCGAGGTGGAAGTCGATGCCGTCGTCGGACTCCCACTCGAACCGGCGCATCCCGAAGTACGGGCGGACGAGGTCGGTACCGGCGGGCACGACCGGATCGACGTCGGGCGTGGTCAGCATGAGCAGCGTTCCGTTGACGAGGAAGACGAGCTCGCCGCCGGGCCGGAGAAGCCGGCCGGCCTCGGCGACCCAGAGATCCGGATCGCACCAGATGCTGGCCCCGTATTCGGAGACGGCGAGGTCGAACGACGCGTCCGGCAGCGGCACGTCCTCCGCGCTCGCATGGATGAGCGGGAACTCGAGGCCGTGCTTCTCCTGCATCCGCCGGGCGGTCTCGAGCTGTTCCGCGGTCAGGTCGACACCGACCGGCCGAGCGCCTCGGCGAGCGAGCCACGCCGACACGTAGGCCGTGCCGCAGCCGAGCTCGACGACGTCCTTCCCCTCGACGTCCGGGAGGATCCGCACCTCGCTCTCGGGAGCGTCGAGGATCCCCCAGCTGATCTCCTCGGACGCCCAGTTGCGCTCGGCACCGGCCACGTAGCCGGCCGCTTCTTTCGCCCACTCGTCGCGGTTGATCGCCGCGTGCGGCGTCAGGTCTTCCGGCACCGCCAGATCTCCTCCATCGGCCAGGAGCGCGCCCACTCCGTCTCCTCGGCCGTGCGATAGGTGGTCTCGGCGCCGGCCGGCGGCTGCACCTCAACGAGCGCCTCCACCCGAAAGCCGTGCTCGCGAAAGAGTCGGATCCACTCGCCGTACGGCAGGTTGAACTCGACCGGCTCGTCCGGGAGGTCGTCGAAGCGGTGCATGCCGAAATAGGGCGAAACGAGGTGCCGTTCCATCGTCTCCGATTCCTCGCTCCAGCAGCACATCGCGAGCGGCGCAGAGTGCGAGAATGCGAACAACCCGCCTGGCCGCAGCAGGCGGGCCGCCTCGGGAACCGTTCGGTACGGGTCGGCGAAGGTCATCGCCCCGTGGTCGCAGAAGACGACGTCGAAGGTCCCCGCCGGCAGCGGCACTTCATCGGCGCTCGCGTGGACGAGCGGGAAGTCGACGCCCGCCGCGGCGGTCAGCTGCCGCGCGTGCTCGAGCTGCCGTGCTGAGTTGTCCAGGCCGACGACTCGGGCACCGCGCTGCGCCAGCAGAATCGACCACTGCGCCGCGCCGCACCCGAGCTCGAGCACATCCTTGCCGGCGACGTCACCGAGGATCCCCAGCTCGGAGTCGGGCAGCTGCCACATCCCCCAGCGCGGCTCGTCCTTGCGCCCGATGAACTCAGCGTGCTGCGTCTGGTACTCGTCGCTGCGGCGATCCCAGTTCGCGCGATTGCGTTCGGCGTCAGGCGAGATCTTCATCGTCGAACCAGAGCGCGACCTCTCGAGCGGCCGACTCGGGAGAGTCGGAGCCGTGCACGAGGTTGTCCGGCATCGACAGGGCGAGGTCCCCGCGGATCGTCCCGGGCGCCGAGTCGGCGGGGTTCGTCGAGCCCATCGTCGAACGCACGACTGCGATCGCCCCCTCACCCTCGAGCACGAGCGCGAGCGTCGGCGTCGAGGTGATGAACTCGACCAGCTCGCCGAAGAACGGTTTTTCGGCGTGCTCGGCGTAGTGCTGCTCGGCGAGCGCGCGGTCGACCGTGAGCAGCTTGCCGGCGCGCATGACGAAGCCGCGCGCCTCGAACCGTCGCAGGATCTCCCCGGCGAGACCGCGCTTGACGGCGTCCGGCTTGATCAGGACGAGGGTACGCTCGACGGCCACGGCCGGGCAGTCTACTGATGCGGCTCAGGCCGTCGGTTGGTCCTCGCCCACGGCGCTGCTGCCCCGCCGCGGCAGCCGAAGCGGCTCCTCGAGCGCCTCCGGCGAGAGGGCGAGCGTGTCCTCGAACACGGACGAGCGGCGGACGATCGGTGTCTCACAGTACGGACACACCTGCCAAAGCGGCTCGAGCGGCGCCTTGCAGCTCGTACACGCCTGCTTCAGCTTCGTCGTGCAGACCGGGCAGACGAGGAAGTCGGACTCGACGGCCGCTCGGCACACCGGGCAGTGGGAGACCCGCTGACCGATCTGCTCCTCCATCGCCCGGATCTCGAGCTCGCGCTCGCGGCGATCCTCCAGGTACTCGGGCGGGCGGAAGAAGAGGTAGACGAGCGGGCCGATGAAGGGGACGAGCCCGAGGACGACGGCCATCGCCACGAGCCACGAGTCCTCGATCCGCCGGCGCGCGTCCTTGTAGACCCAGTACACGGTGGCGAGCCAGAACACGATGAGGAAGAGGATCGCCAGGTTCCGGATCACGAGCCACGTGTCCGAGTCGAAGAAGTCGCCCACACGCGTGAACACGTCGTCGGACGTGGTCGTGGTCGCGTTGTCGGCGAACAGAATGGGGATCATTGCGTCACAGCAGGAGTTTTCCGACGACGTACCCCACGCCAAACGCGATTCCTGCACAGGCGGCGATCACGATGGCGGCGAACACGTAGACGCTCATTCGCGTCCCGCGTTGGATGGTACGCCTTCGTCGCCCGCGGCGAGGTCGGCCAGCAGGTACAGCGATCCCGTCACCAACACCGCTCCGTCCGGGCCCGCGAGCGCGCGTGCCTTGGCGACTGCGGCGACGGGATCCGGTTCCGTCTCGGTTCGCGCGAACCATCGGTCCGCAAGCCTTGCAAGTTCGGCGGCGGACAGGGAGCGGGTATTGCTCGACGCAGTCGCGACGAGGGTGTCCCCGAGCGCCGAAAGCGCGGCGAGCATGCCTTCGGCGTCCTTGTCATCCAGGATCGAGGCGGCGATCACGTAAGGGCGGGCAGGAACGCGCGGTAGCAGCCAGCCGATGCCGTCGAGGTTGTGGGCGCCGTCCCAGATCTCGAGCGGGGCCTCCGCGCGGCGCTCGAGCCGACCGGGGAGCCCGACGTCGTCGGCGGCCGAGGGGTCGACCGGCCTCCCCAGGAAGGTCTCTGCGGCGGCGACCGCGAGTGCAAGGTTGCTCCGGCCCGTGAGGACGGTCGTCTCCGCACCCGACGACCGCGCGAGCGGCTGCCACTCGGGCTCGCAGAGGACGACCGCCGCGCCCGCCTGGACGACGGCGAGCTTCTCGGCGGCGATCTCCTCCCGCGTCTCCCCCAGCTGCTCGGTGTGATCGAGCCCGACGTTCGTGAGCACGACGACCAGCGCTCGGAGGACGTTCGTCGCATCGAGGCGGCCCCCGAGCCCGGCCTCGATCACGGCGGCGTCGACGCCCGCGGCGGCGAAATCGGCAAGCGCGGCGGCGGTCAGCGTCTCGAACTGCGTCGCGCCGAGCCGCTCGGCGTCGGGCCGGACTCGGGCGATCGCCCGCTCGAATCCGTGTGCGTCGGTGTCCAGCCGCTCCTGCCAGCCCGCGACGTGCGGCGAGGTATAGGCGCCCACCTTGAGACCTTCGGCACGGAGCAGTGCCGCCGTGAGCCGCGTCGTGGTCGATTTGCCGTTCGTGCCGACGACGTGGACCGAGGGAAAGGCCAGCTGCGGGTCGCCGAGCTCGGCGAGGAGCACCTGCATCCGCTCGAGCCCGAACTCCTCGGGCCACGGGGAGAGCCCCGCGACCCAGTCAGTCGCCGGAAATGGCATCGAGCTCGCGCCGGTATCGCGCGAGCTTCTCCCGCTCGGCTTCGACCACCTCAGCGGGTGCCTTGGAGACGAAGCGCTCGTTCGCGAGCATCCGCTCGGCCCTCGCGATCTCGGAGCGAAGTCGCTCGCGCTCGGCTTCGACGTTCCCGTTCGCCTTCTGGCGCTCCGGCTTCACGACCACGTCGAAGATCCGTTTCTGGTCTCCCTCGAGCGGGGCCAGCACGCCGCTGCGTCGGAATGTCGCCGCTGCGGCCTGAACCTGCTCGAGCGCACCTGCCTCGGACTCGTCACCGGCTGTGGGCCACGGCGCGACGACGAGCCTCGTCTCGCGTCGCGGCAGGTTGGTCCAGATCTCTTCGGTCACATGCGGCATCGCGGGGTGGAGGAGCTTCAGCAGCCGCTCGAGTGCAGCGAGCGCGGTAGAGCGCGCGTCGTCGTCGCCGCCGTAGAGCCGCGGCTTGATCGCCTCCGCGTACCAGTCGCAGAAGTCGTCGAAGGTGAGGTGGTAGAGCTCGTCGACGAGGTGCGCGAAGTCGAACGCCTCGAGGTACTGCTCGACGCGCCGCTGCGACTGCGAGAGGCGAGCGAGGATCCAGTGCTCCTCCACCGACGTTGGGCGCTCCTCCACCTCATCGCCTGCTGCGGACAGCAGCAGGCGACTTGCGTTCCAGAGCTTGATCGCGAGCTTCCGCCCCTCCTCGATCGCACCCTCGGAGAAGGTCACGTCCTGGGAGGAGGCCATCTTCATCAGCCCGTAGCGGGTCGCGTCGGCCCCGTAGCGCTCGATCAGCGCGAGCGGGTTCATCCCGGTGCCCAGGCTCTTCGACATGCGGCCGCCGGTCGGGGCGTGGACGAGCGAGTGGATGACCACGTTCGAGAACGGGACGTCGCCCATCAGCTCCAATCCGGAGAAGATCATCCGGTTCTCCCAGAGGCGGATGATGTCGCGCGCGGTCGTGTTCAGGTCGCCGGGGTAGAAGGCGCGCAGGTCGTCGGTGTCGTCCGGCCAGCCGAGGGTCGCGAACGGCCAGAGTGCGGACGAGAACCACGTGTCGAGCACGTCCTCGCTCCGGGTCAGCTTTCCCGAGCCGCACTCGGCGCACGCGGCCGGCGACTCCTCCGCGCACGTCCAGTGCCCGTCCGGGCACTGCCAGAGCGGCAGCTGGTGCCCCCACCAGATCTGGCGCGAGATGTTCCAGTCGGGCGCTTCCTGGAGCGAGGCAATCGCGAACCGGTGCTGCGACTCCGGGTGGAAACGCACACGACCCACCCGCATCGCCTCGAGCGCGGGTAGCTTCAGCTCCTCCATCGAACACCACCACTGGGGCGAGATCAGCGGCTCGATCCGGTTCTTGCAGCGGTCGCAGAGCGCGACGGTGTGCCGGTACGACTCGCGCTTCTCGAGCTGCTCGCGCTCCCGCAGCCAGCCGAGGATCTGCTCCTCGGCCTCGTCCTGCGTGAGGCCGTCGAGCCCACCGGCGGAGTCGTTCATCCGGCCGTCCGGTCCGATCACCGTCAGCTCCGGCAGCTCGTGGTCACGCCCGATCTCGTAGTCCTTCGGATCGTGGCCGGGCGTGACCTTGAGCGCGCCGGTGCCGAAGTCGAGCTCCACCCGCTCGTCGGCGATCACCGGCACGCGACGCTCCACCCAGGGCACGACCACCTCGCGCCCGATGAGGGCCTGATACCGCTCGTCCTCAGGGTTGACGGCGACGCCGACGTCTGCGGGGATCGTCGCCACCCTGGCGGTCGCCACCGTGAGGTATCCGTCGCCGTCGACGAGCGGATAGCGAACGTAGGTCAGCGAGTCGTCGACGTCGACGTGAGCGAGCTCGAGGTCGGACAGGGCGGTCTGGTGGAACGGGCACCAGTTGACGATCCGGTTGGCACGGTAGATCCACCCCTTTTCCCAGAGGTGAATGAAGAAGCGCATGACCGC
>JBKPPY010000015.1:0-8417 GCA_046733845.1 Actinomycetota bacterium
GCGGAGGAGCGGCTTGGCCGCCGTGCTCGACTCCGGTTCGAACGTTGACTCTTCGACGAGCGTCCCGAACTCTCCGCAGCCGGGGCACTTGCCGAACCAGCGGCCAGAGGAGTATCCGCACTCCGGGCACGAGAACACGGATGCGGCTGCCTTGGCCACGAGGCCAGTCTATGGATGGGTCCCGACAGTCTTCGTGACGCGATTGCAACAGTCCGCAGGATCAGCTCCCGACGAGTCCGACCCTCGAGAACCGTTCGCTGCTACTCGACGGCGTTCGGGTCCTCGCTTCCGGCAAGCTTCAGCGAACCTTCCCTGACGTCCTGGAAGTGACGCTCCTGGATCGGTTTCGCCCAGGCTGCGAGGGTTGACGTCCGTGCGTCACGCGCCCGCTGGGCCAGTACCTCGACGATCGACCAGTGCCCTGCCTCGCCAGCCTCGGCCATCGTCAGGAATTCGAAGCCGTCGAGCGCGTCGGCATCGTTGCCGAGGTAGGTGCGCATCATCTGGGTCGCCTCCTGCTTGACCTCGCGCGCCTTCTCGAGGATCGCGGTCTTCTTGCCGTCGAACTGGTCAGCACGCTCGAGGCAGCGCTGCTCCGTCTCCTCCGCCTCCCGGCGCATCTGCTCCAGTGTCTGCAGAAGCTCGCCGTCCCCTTCCTCCTCGACCAGCTTTGCGACTTTTTCGGTGGCGCCCTGGGCGGCCATCGCCAGCCCCATCACCTCGCCCAACTTGCTCTCCAGCACCGTCAGCTCTGCCATTCGGGACTCCTCTCGTCGTCGTGAGAATTCCGGAGTACCCGTGGCTCAGGAGAGGTAACGCGCCGGTCTCGGCCGGGAGGGACGCTAGTCGCCGGCGGGAGTGTCCGGCTCGTCGCCGGGAGCGTCGTCCTCTGACGACGGAGCGCCCTCGCCCGCAGCGACGGCGACCTTCTCGGGCTCGCGGGGCTCGCCCGGGATGATCGTGATGTCGACGTCGTCGTCGCCCTTCCGACCGATCATGATCGTCGAGCCGGGGGTGAGCTCAGCGCCGAGGACGAAGTCCGCGAGCGGGTCCTCGATGTGCCGCTGGATCGCGCGGCGCAGCGGGCGGGCACCCATCGCCGGGTCATAACCCTTCTCGACGAGCATCTCCTTGGCCTCGGCGGTGAGCTCGATCGACGCCTCGTGAAGCGCCATCTGCTCGCGCAGCCGCTTGAGCATCAGGTCGACGATCGTCGTGATCTCTTCCTTGGACAGCTTGTGGAAGACGATCACCTCGTCGATGCGGTTGAGCAGCTCCGGGCGGAACACCTTCTTGAGCTCGCCCATCACGCGGTCCTTCATGTCCTCGTACGACAGGCCGCTCTCGTCGCCGATCGAGAAGCCGAGCGTTTGGTTCTTCGAGATCGACGCCGCGCCGATGTTCGAGGTCATGATCACGATCGTGTTCCGGAAGTCGACCTTGCGCCCCTGGGCGTCGGTCAGCTTCCCGTCCTCGAGGATCTGAAGCAGGATGTTGAACACGTCCGGATGCGCCTTCTCGATCTCGTCGAGGAGGACGACCGAATACGGCTTGCGGCGCACGGCCTCAGTCAGCTGGCCGCCCTCGTCGTACCCGATGTAGCCGGGGGGCGAGCCGACGAGCCGGGAGACCGAGTGCTTCTCCATGTACTCGGACATGTCGACCTGGATCAGCGCATCCTCGTCGCCGAACAGGAATTCGGCGAGCGTGCGGGCGAGCTCGGTCTTCCCGACGCCCGACGGGCCGAGGAAGATAAACGAGCCGGTTGGCCGCTTCGGATCCTTGATCCCGGCGCGCGCGCGGCGGATCGACTTCGACACAGCGACGATCGCCTCGTGCTGGCCGATCACGCGCTTGTGGAGCTCGTCCTCCATCCGGATCAGCTTCTGCGTCTCCGCCTCGGTCAGCTTGAAGACCGGGATGCCCGTCCACATCGAGACGATGTCGGCGATCTCCTCCTCGCCGATCTCCGGCTGTTGCTCGTTCTCTTCGTCGCGCCAGGACTCCTCGAGCTCCCGCTTCTTCTGCGAGAGCTTCCGCTCCTTGTCGCGGAGAGAGGCGGCCTTCTCGAACTCCTGGTTCTCGATCGCCTCTTCCTTGTCCTTGCGCACCTTCTCGATCTCCTCCTCGAGCTGGCGGTAGCGCGGCGGAGCGGTCATCGTCTTGATCCGCATGCGGGAGGCAGCCTCGTCGACGAGGTCGATCGCCTTGTCCGGCAGGTGCCGGTCCTGGATGTACCGGTCGGCGAGGGTCGCGGCCGCGTGCAGCGCCTCGTCGGTGATCTTGCAGCGGTGGTGCGCCTCGTACCGGTCGCGCAGTCCGCGCAGGATCTGGACGGTGTCGTCGACCGACGGCTCGTCCACGCGCACCTGCTGGAAGCGGCGCTCCAGCGCGGCGTCGCGCTCGAGGTACTTCCGGTACTCATCGAGCGTGGTCGCACCGATCGTCTGCAGCTCGCCGCGGGCGAGCGCCGGCTTCAGGATCGAGGCTGCGTCGATCGCACCCTCAGCCGCGCCGGCGCCGACGAGGTTGTGGAGCTCGTCGATGAACAGGATGATGTCGCCCCGCTGCTGGATCTCCTTCATGACCTTCTTCAAGCGCTCTTCGAATTCGCCGCGGTACTTCGAGCCGGCGACGAGAGCGGCCAGGTCGAGCGAGTAGATCTGCTTGCCCTTCAGCAGTTCGGGCACCTGGTTCCCGGAGATGCGCTGGGCTAGACCCTCGACGATCGCGGTCTTGCCGACGCCCGGCTCGCCGATCAGCACGGGGTTGTTCTTCTGGCGCCGCGAGAGGATCTGCATGATCCGCTCGATCTCGGTCTGCCGACCGACGACGGGGTCGAGCTTGCCCTCGGCCGCCTGCTTGGTGAAGTTCCGGCCGAACTGGTCGAGGAGCTTCGAGCTCTTCGACTTCTCGGCGGTTCCGGCCGAGCCGCCCTGCTGCCTGCGTCCAGGGCCGGAGAGCATGCGGATGATCTCGTTGCGGATCTTCTCGGCGTCGGCGTCGAAGTCCAAGAGGATGCGCGCCGCGACCCCTTCGTTCTCGCGGACGAGGCCGAGCAGGATGTGCTCGGTGCCGATGTAGTTGTGGCCGAGGCTGAGCGCTTCGCGGAGCGCCAGCTCCAGCACCTTCTTGGCGCGCGGCGTAAACGGGATCTGACCGGTGGTCACCTCGTCGCCTTGCCCCACGATCCGTGCCACCTGCGCCCGGACCTCCTCGACCGTGATGTCGAGCGACTCGAGCACACGCGCCGCGAGACCCTCCTCCTCGCGGAGAAGTCCGAGCAGGATGTGCTCGGTGCCGATGTAGTTGTGCTTCAGCGCGCGGGCTTCGTCCTGGGCAAGAACGACAACCTGGCGGGCCCTCTCCGTGAAACGCTCGAACACTCTGGGGGCATTGTACCGGAGGGGCCTCCATGCCCCGGAACCGCCGCTCGGCCGGATCGGCCGTGGACGTTCGAGTCAGAATGCGTCCGTGCGCGTCTCCGCCAAGGCCGACTACGCACTGCGCGCCTGCATCCAGCTTGCCGCCGCCGAGGGCGAAGGGCACGTCAAGGGCGAGCGGATCGCACAGGCCCAGGACGTGCCGCTCAAGTTCCTCGAGAACATCCTCGGCGACCTGCGCCAGACCGGTCTCGTCCGTAGCCAGCGGGGCGCCGAAGGCGGCTACTGGCTCGCCCGGCCGGCCGATGAGATCACGCTCGCCGAGGTGATTCGCGCAGTCGAAGGGCCCCTTGCGAACGTGCGCGGCGTGCGGCCGGACTCCGTCAGCTACCGGGGCGCGGCAGAGCCGCTTCGCGACGTCTGGATCGCCGTGCGGGCCAGCCTCCGGTCGGTGCTGGAGGCGGTCACGCTCGCCGACGTCGCCCGGGGCGAGCTGCCGGCGGCGGTCAAAGAGCTCGTCGCCGACCCGGAAGCGTGGGCGCCGCACCCCTGAGGGCGCGGCGCCCTGCCTCTCCCTAACGGAAGAACGCGCGTGCGGCCGGCGCGCTCCGCAGGCCCGCAAAGTCGCGTGCCCACAGGGTCACGACCAACCGTCCGTGCCTGAACCGCGGAGCAGGAAGCCACGTGCGGCTCAGCGCCGTGCAGTTCCGCGGCGGAACGAGCGTCCTGAAGCGGCGTGAATACGAAGCGACGCCGCGCTTCGAGTCACGCTCACGGACACCGAGGTTCCGGTGCGAGTCGTCGCACACACGGAACTTGACGTACACCCTCGCCCCGACGAACCGCGCAAAGACGATTGCGATTCTCGGGCGCTGGTTGGCGGCCGGCGCCTTCGGGGGCGCAACCGACGGCGCCACGTGGGCAACTCCGGTCGCGGCCGAGGCGGCGGTCGCCGAACCCGCCAGGTTCGTCGCCGTGACCACGACGCGCAGCGTGTGGCCGACGTCCGCTGCGCGGACACCGTACGAGCTGCCGTTCGCACCGGCAGCGTCCGTGCAGGAACCGCCGGTCTGGTCGCAGCGCTGCCACTGGAAGGCGAACGAACGCACGCCGCCCGTCCAGGTGCCGTGGGCGGCGGTCAGCTCGTCACCGACCTGCGGATTGCCCGACACCGTCGGGTTGGTGGTGTTCTTCGGCGCAGCGTTCGACGAGATCACGTCGGTGGCCGCCGAGTTGGCCGACGTCTGGCCGTCACCGTTCGAAGCCGTAACCACGACCCGAATGGTCTGGTCGACGTCGTTGGCCTTCAACGTGTACGTCCGCTGCGTCGCGTTGTCGATGTTCCCGCACCCGGTTCCGTCGGCCGAGCACCGCTGCCAGCGGTAGAAGAAGGTCGACGGGTTACTCGTCCAGGTGCCGTTGCCGCCCGCGCCGAGGAAGCCAGGAGGCCCGCCCCGACCAGGGCGACGAGCAGGATCGTCAGGTTGCGTAGATGAAGTCTCATCGGGTACCTCCGTTCGCGGAGGCAGTGCCCGACGAGGCGCTCCCGACTCGCTGTTTTACAGAGTCCTAACAGCAGGCATGCGGGTCACCGGGTGGTCGATCCGGTGCCGTTGTGGTTACTGGCTGAACGTCGTGTGACGTGTCGGCCTGACGTACACGATCTGGCCCGGCGCGAGCTCGAGCGCTTCGACCTGATCCCGTGTCAGCTGCGCGGCGAGCTGCTCGCCGTTCTCACCGACGAGCTCGAGCCGAGCGTCGAACCCGAGCTGGACGACGCGGACGATCATCGCCTCCTTCGTCGTTCCGTTCGGCTCCAGGCTCACCTCGAGGTCGTGGGGCCGGACGAACGTGTCCCCGAGGCGGTTGACCGCGCCGACGAACTCCATCACGAACTCGTTCGCCGGCCGCTCGTAGAGCTCGACCGGGCCTGCAACCTGCTCGATCCGTCCGTGGTTCATCACCGCCACGGTCTCGGCGACCTCCATCGCCTCTTCCTGGTCGTGCGTGACGATCACCGTTGTCGTATGCGTCTCGTCGTGCAGCCGCCGGAGCCACACGCGCAGTTCCTTGCGCACACGAGCGTCGAGCGCGCCGAACGGCTCATCGAGCAACAGCACCTTAGGGTCGACCGCGAGCGCCCGCGCTAGGCCCATGCGTTGGCGCTGGCCACCCGAGAGCTGCGCCGGGTAGCGCTTCGCCATTCCTTCGAGCTGGACCAGGTCGAGGAGGTCGTGAACGCGTTCGCGGATCTCCGCCTTCGGCCGGTGGCGGATCTTCAACCCGAACGCGACGTTCTCGAACACGGTCATGTGCTTGAAGGCGGCGTAGTGCTGGAAGACGAAGCCGATGCCGCGATCCTGCGGCGAGGTGCCCGTCACGTCCTCATCGGCGATGTGGATCGTGCCGCTGTCGGCCTTCTCGAGGCCGGCAATGATGCGCAACAGAGTCGACTTGCCGCTACCGCTCGGCCCCAGCAGCGCGACGAGCGAGCCTGTGGGCACCTCGAGCGACACGTCCTCGAGGGCAACGAACTCGCCGAAACGCTTGCAGACGTTGCTGATCGTGATCGACATCTAGGCAGCTTCCTCGCGGGGACGGACAACAGTCATCGTAATGAGCACGATGACAGCGATCAGCGCCAGCACCAGCGAGATGGCGTACGCACCGGCCAGATCGAAGCTCTCGTACCGTTCCTGGACGCGCAGGGTGGCGGTCTCCGTCTGTCCTTGAAGTCGCCCGGAAACGACGGCGACCGCGCCGTATTCACCCAAGCAGCGCGCGGTGGTCAGGATCACGCCGTAGATCACCGCCCAGCGGATCGACGGCAGGGTGATCCGCCAGAAGGTCTGCCAACCCGACGAGCCGAGCGTGCGCGCGGCTTGTTCTTGCTCGTCGCCGATCTCGCGCAGGGTCGGGATGACCTCGCGGGCAACGAACGGCAGCGAGACGAAAATCGTCGCCAGCACCATTGCGGGCAACGCAAAGAGCACCTGGACGTCGTGCCGGGTCAGCCAGGCGCCGAACCAGCCCTCACGGCCGTAGAGAAGGAACAGTGCGAGACCGACGACGACCGGGGAAAGCGCCAGCGGCAGGTCGATGAATGCGTTCAGCAGGCCCTTGCCCGGGAACGAGCGGCGAACGATTGCGAGTCCGCAGACGATCCCGAACACGGTGTTGATCGGCACCGCGATCGCCGTGATGATCAGCGTCAGCTTGAAGGCATGGATCGTGTCGGGCGCAGTGAGTGCATGGCGCGCCGCGTCGAGCCCGTGCTCGAACGTCCGGTAGAAGACAAACGCCAGCGGGGCGACCAGGATCACTGTCAGGTAGCCGATCGCGACGAACCGAAGTCCCAACCTACGCATGGTCGTGCCTCGTCGCGAAGTGGCGGAAGGCGCCGATCCCGAGCAGGACGACGAACGAGAGGGTGAGCAGCACGACCGCCGCCGCAGCGGCCCCGCTGGCGTCACCGCTCTCGATGCGGCCGAACACGTAGACGGACGAGACCTCTGTCTTGTAGGGGAGGTTCCCGGTGATGATTACGAGCGATCCGAATTCGCCGACGGCCTTGGCAAACGCCATCGCGACTCCGGAGAGGATTCCCGGCAGGATGTTCGGCAAGACGACGCGCCGGAACGTGGCCGCCTCAGATGCCCCGAGGGAGCGGGCCGCCTCTTCCATCTCGCGGTCCAGCTCCTGCAGAACCGGCTGGACCGTGCGAACGACGAACGGCAGCGTGACGAACATCAGCGCGAGCACGATTGCGGTGCGTGTGTAGGCGACGTCGATGCCGATCGGCGAGCGCGGCCCGTAGAGCGCAAGCAGGACAAGCCCTGCGACGATCGTCGGCAGGGCGAACGGTAGATCGATGATCGCGTTCACGACCGACTTGCCGCGAAAGTCGTCCCGGACGAGCACCCAGGCGGTCACCGTCCCGAGCACGGCGTTGATCAGCGAGACGACAAGCGAGGCGCCGATCGTGAGCTTCAGAGCTGCGACTGCCTGAGGGCTGGAGATCGCATCCCAGAAACCGGCCGACCCATCCTTCGTTGACTCCCAGGTCAGCGCCGCAAGCGGCAGCACGACGATGACCGTGAGAAAGGTCGTGACAAGACCGAGGGACAGCGCTGTGCCAGCGCTGTCCCCCAGGCGAATGCGCGACGGGCGCGCGACCGCAGTATCGAGACTAGCCAGTCGCCCCACCCACCTTCTTCTCGATCGCCGCCATCACGCCCTTGTCGGGATCGAAGAAGTCCTTCTGCACCTTCGTCCAGCCGCCAAGTCCGAGCTGGTCGATCGTGAACTGACCCGGCCGGACCGGGAACTTCTTGCGGTTGGCCGCGAGGATGCTCTTGACGATCGGCCGGTAGCCGCGGTCGGCGAACACCTGTTGCGCTGCAGGCGTCTTCAGGAACCGGATGAACGCGTTCGCCTTGTCCTTGTTGTCACTCGACTTGATCACTGCAATCGGGTTCTCGATCAGGATCGTGGAGCGTGGGATCACGTACTGGACCTTCTGGCCGGCCAACTGGGCGCCGATTGCCTCGTTCTCGTACGTGAGGAGAACGTCGCCCTTACCAGAGAGGAAGGTGTTCAGCGAATCACGTGCGCTCTTGTCCTGCACCGCGACGTGCTGGAAGAGCTGGAGCAGCTTCGCGCGTGCCTGCGCCTTCGTTTTGCCGAGCTTCAGCCATGCGCCGTAGGCGGCCATCACGTTCCAGCGTGCGCCACCTGAGGTGAAGGGGTTCGGTGTGATCACCTGGATGCCCGGCTTGAGGAGGTCGTCCCACGACTTGATCTTTTTCGGGTTTCCGTCCCGAACGGCGAAGACGACGAGCGAGTCGGTCACCATGCCTCGGTAAGACTGGCGATTCCATTTCGGATCGACGAGTCCGGCCTTCACCAGTTGGTCGACGTCGGGAGCAAGCGAGAGCGCGACGATGTCGGCTTTCAGTCCGGCCTGTACTGCACGCGCCTGGTCACCCGAGGCACCTGTCTCTTATACACATCTCCGAGCCCACGAGACCATTC
>JBKPPY010000016.1:0-45598 GCA_046733845.1 Actinomycetota bacterium
TGCGCGACGGGCGGCTGCCCACAGGCACACGTCCCCGACCCGATCGCAGTCGGTGCGGCCGGGAGCGTGGGGGTCTTCCTCGTCCTGCGCGCATTTGCGTCCGGCGCCGCCGCTCTCACCGGCGTCGAGTCGATCTCGAACGGCGTCGGCGCGTTCAAGCACCCGCAGGGCCGGAATGCCGCCACGACGCTGCTGGTCATGGGCGCGATGGCGATCTCGCTCTTCATCGGCGTCTCCTGGCTCGCAGTCCACATGCACGCGCTGCCCAGCAGCTCGGTGTCCGTTGTCTCGGAGATCGCGCGCGCGACCTTTCCAGCCGGATCGCCCGGCTCGTTCTTCTACTACCTCGTCCAGGGCCTGACCTTCGCGATCCTGGTGCTGGCGGCGAACACCTCCTACCAGGGCTTCCCGCGGCTGAGCGCGATCCTCGCGCGCGACCGGTACCTCCCCCGGCAGTTCGTCAACCTCGGCGACCGGCTCGTCTACTCGAACGGGATCATCGTCCTGGCCGGGATCGCCTCGCTCCTGATCTGGGCGTTCAAGGCGGACGTGAACGCGCTGATCCACCTGTACGTCATCGGCGTTTTCACCGCCTTCACGCTCTCGCAGACGGGCATGGTGCGGTACTGGTTCCGGCTAAAGACGCCCGGCTGGCAGAAGTCGGCGATCCTCAACGGGGCCGGCGCCGTGGCGACAACGCTCGTCGCGCTCCTCGTTGTCGAGACGAAGTTCCTCGAGGGTGCATGGGCAGTCGCGGTCGCGATCCCGCTCATGGTCGCCGGCTTCTACGGCATCAACGCCCACTACCGGAAGGTCGGACGCCGCCTGCGCGCCGGTGTCGCCGCGGTCGCCGCCGCCCCGGCTCCTACGAATCGCGTCGTCCTCTACGTCGAGTCGTACGACGCTGCCCTCCGCGAGGCGGTCTGGTATGCGAAGCAGATCGCCGGCGACGACTTCCGGGCGATCCACGTCCCCGGACCGCACACGGACAGCGGCATCCGGCCGCGGTTTCGGCAGCTGACGGGTATGCGGCCTGATCTCGAGATCGTCCAACCGGAAGGCAGTCGGGTGGACGCGGTGATCGACCAGCTCTGGGCGATCCCGCGGGGCGAGTCGAGCTTCGTGACGGCGATCATCCCCGAGCAGTTCCACCGAGCCTCGCTGGTGGACGCGGTCCGGCGGAGAACCGAGTTCTCGCTCAAGCTGCACCTGCTCACCGAACCCGGAGTCGTGATCAGCGACGTTCCGGTGCTTGCTCAGAAGCGGGCCGAGTGGCGTCCGCCCGAGCGCGCCGTTTGCCGGGTCCTCGTCTCCGGAGCGCACGCAGCTTCGTTGCGGGCGGTGAACTACGCAGACGCGCTCGGACTCGAGGACACGCGAGCGGTCTTCTTCGCCTTCGACGCCGAGGACGCCGACCGGCTGCGCGCCGAGTGGGCCGCGCGCCCGATGGGCGTCCCGCTCGAGATCGAGGAGGCGCACTACCGCGATCTCGGCGATCCCCTCCGCCGCTACCTGCGCCGGATCACGGCCGAGGCCGGGACCGTCGCGGTGGTGGTCATGCCCGAGCTGATCTTCAGCGGTCCGCAACGCCTGCTGCACAACCAGCGGGCGCTCTACGTCAAGCGGCTCCTGCTGTTCGAGCCGCGCGTGATCCTCACCAGCGTCCCGTACCGGCTCAGCTAACTCCGGGACCCGCGGCTAGTCTGAATCGGCATGCGCCGCTGGATCCTGGCTGCGGCCGCGGCCTCGCTGCTCGCGCTTCCTGCCGTCGCCCTCGGCAACGGCGGCCTGGGCGATGCGCAGTTCGGAAACGGGAAGTACCCGCTCGAGTCACGGACCTTCAGCGGCTGCGCGCGCTTCGCGGCAACGGTGCCCTTCTACCGGTCGTGCCTGATCGACCAGGCAACGCTCCTCGTCGAGCACACGAACGACCCGGCGAACGAGCTGCCGCGGATCGACGCCTACGTCCACACGGTCGGCGGCTGGCTTCAGGGGAACTGCCACGTGATGATGCACACGGTCGGCCGCCGCTACGGCGCGAAGGAGAAGGTCATGTTGACCAATCTCCTGAACTACCTGCCGAAGACGAACGACCCCGGGTGCTCCGCGGGATTCGCGCACGGGTTGCTGATCGCACTCGGTCCGCAGATCGCGAAGCTCGGCCCCAAGGGCGCGGCCGCAGACTGTAATCGCGCGCCGACCCGCTACCAGCGCTACAGCTGCATCCACGGCCTCGGCCACGCGTACGCGCGCCAGTTCAACGACTTCATCGACCCGGCGCTCGCCTCGTGCGGCAAGCTCGGGCCGAGCGAAGCCCTCGACTGCTCGCAGGGCGTCTTCCACGACTACTGGATCGCGGTCGCCGGACTGGACGGCACGCGGCGGACGGTGGGAACGGTCACCTCGCCGCGGAAGCTCTGTGCCGCGCAGCCCGCGCGGTACGTGCGCGTGTGCTGGTACCGAGCGCTGCTCGAGCGCCCCCCTGCCCGGCTCCCGACGTCCGCCGCGGATCTCCTCGCGCTCTGCGGCGGGCTGACCGGGCTCCAGCACTCCGGCTGCCTGACCGGCGCCTCCCTGATCCGCTCCGCCGACCCGCTCGAGCAGCTCCGCACCTGCGCCAAGCTGGACGGCTCGCAGGGCGCCGACTGCCTGCGCGGCCTGCGCGTGCAGACGTACGCGCTCGCGCCCGCCTCGACGCGCGTCGGCTTGATCCGCGCATGCGCCAGCGTCCGGACGTTCCAGCGCGCCTGCTACGAGTGGCTGGGGAAGACGCTGAACGTGATCACGAATGGCCGTTTCGAGCGGCAGGGGTGCTCCCAGCTGCGCTACGCGGCCACGCGTGCCGCCTGCGTTCGCGGTGCCCGCTCGTACAAAGGCGCGCTCGAGACCTTCAGCTAGTCCTGAACCGGCAGGATGCCGGTACGACCAGACGCGCGCACGGAGGGACGCTGATCGCCGGCGGCGGCTACGCCGGCTCCTTGGTCGCGCGCCTGCTCGGTGGGCGCGGCGCGACGATCGTCAGCCCCGAGAACTTCATGCTGTTCACCGCACTGCTGCCGGAGGCGGCGTCGGGGACGCTCGAGCCGCGCCACGTCGTCGTGCCGCTCCGGCTGATGTGCCCACATGCGGAACTCGTCCTCGGACGCGTCACGGGCCTCGACGCCGACCGCCGTCTCGTGGTCGCCGAAGGCCTTGACGGCCCGATCGAGATCGCGTACGAGAACCTCGTCGTGGCGCTCGGCTCGGTGTCGCGGGTGCTGCCCGTGCCTGGCCTCGCAGACCACGGCCACGGGTTCCGCGACCTGGCCGACGCAATCGCGCTGCGCAACCACATCCTGCGCCGGCTGGAGGCCGCTGACGCCTCCCGCAACGCGGACGAGGTCGCGCGCCACCTGACCTTCGTCTTCGTCGGCGCCGGCTACGCCGGCGTCGAGGCGCTGGCCGAGCTCTCCGACCTCGTCCGCGACGCATTGCGTTTCTACCCTGCGCTGCGCGGAGTCCGCCAGCGCTGGGTACTGGTCGACGCAGCGCCGAAGATCCTGCCCGAGATCCCGACCCGGCTCGGCGACTACGCGGCCGCGCAGCTGAGCAAGCGCGGCGTCGAGATACACGTCTCGACACGCCTGGACTCGGCCGACGACCGCAGCGTCCTCCTCTCCGACGGGACGCGGATCGAGACCGGCACGCTCGTGTGGACGGCGGGTGTCGCTCCGAGCCCCGACCTCGGCCTGCTCGGCCTGCCGCTCGACGACCGCGGCCGCCTGCCCGTTGACGAGTACCTGCGCGTGATCGGCCGCAACCGGATCTGGGCGCTCGGCGACTGCGCTGCGGTTCCGAACCTCGCCACGCCCGACCATCCTGACCCCCCGACGTCGCAGCACGCGCTCAGACAGGCGCGGCGGTTGGCGAAGAACCTGGCCGGCGACCAGGCGCCGTACCGCTACCGGATGCTGGGCCAGGTGGCGACGCTCGGACGCTACAGGGGCATCGCCGACGTGCTCGGACTGCGGCTGCGCGGTTTCCCTGGGTGGTTCGTCACCAGGACGTACCACCTCTACCAGCTTCCGCTCTTCTCGAGGAAGCTGCGGGTCGTCGTCGACTGGACGGTGGCGCTGCTCTTCCGGCGCGACATCGCCGAGCTCGGAACGCTCGGGCATCCGCGTCGCCTCGAGAGATGATGCCCGCCCGCTGCTACCGGATGGCCGCGAGGGCGGCGCCGAGGTTCTGCCGAATCGTGAGCACGCCCTCGAACAGATCTCCCTGCTGCTCGATGCGAGCCTGGACGGCGTCGATGCCGAACGCCCGCGGATCCAGTCCCTTCTTGACCTCCTCCCAGCGCAGCGGCGTCGAGACCGGCGCTCCCGGATGCGGCCGCACGGAGTAAACCGAGGCGATCGTCTTGCCCTCGCCGTTCTGGTTCGCGTCGATCAGAACCCCGCGGCGCTTCGCCTTCGTCCACTCGGTCGTCACCAGCCCCCGGTGCGTCCGCGCCAGCGTTCCCGCGACGATCTCGGCGAACTCGCGGGTCTTCTCGTAGCCGTAGCGCCGTTCAACCGGCACGAGGACGTGCATCCCGTCGCTACCGCTCGTCTTCGCGAAACCGACGAGGCCGAGAGCGTCGAGAACCTCCTTGACCAGGAGCGCGACCTCGACCACCTCGGCGAAGCCGACGTCGGCCGCGGGGTCGAGGTCGAAGAGGACGAAGTCCGGCCGCCCCGGCTTGTCGACCCGGGAGTACCACGTGTTCAGGTCGATGCAGCCCATGTTCACCATCCAGAGCAGCGCGAGCTCGTCGTTGACCAGCGGCGCCCGGATCTTGCGGCGCTGGCGCGGCGAGTCCCGGGTGGAGACCTCGAATTCGCGCGTCGGAATCCACTCCGGCATGTGGACGGGCGCATCCTTCTGGAAGAAGTGCCCGCCCTCGATCCCGTCGGGGTAGCGCTTCATCGTGAACGGCCGGTTCTTGACGTGCGGGAGCAGCACAGGCGCGACGGCCCGGTAGTAGGCGAGCAGGTCGCCCTTCGTGATCCCGTCGTCCGGGAAGAAGACCTTGTCAAGATTGGACAGCTTGAGCACACGCTTGCCGGCGCGGATCTCGTTCGGGAGCGCCTCTTCACGGTGCACCTCGCGTGATTCTTTGTCCTCCCGAAGGCCTTGAAACGAGGGCGCCCGTAACCGCCCGTCGTGCGTCCACTCGACGAACTCCACCTCGCAGACGAGCTCGGGCTTCACCCAGACGACGTCAGCCCTCTTCACCTTCGGCATCTTCGGGACGACCGGGAATGGGCTTTCCTTCTGCTCCAGCGGTCGGAGCTTGGCCAGGAGCTCGTCGATCACCCTGTCCGTGAACCCGGTGCCGACGTTGCCGACGTAGGCGAGCTCGCGCCCGCGCCAGACGCCGAGGACGAGAGAGCCGAACCGACCCGAACGGCGACCCTGCCCCTTCGTGTAACCGGCGATCACGAACTCCTGGCGGCCGTGGGTCTTGATCTTCAGCCAGTCGCGCGTGCGCTTCCCCTGCCGATACGGCGAGTCGACGCGCTTCGCGACGACTCCCTCGAGGCCGCGCTGCTTCGCCGCCTCGAGGAGGTCACGGCCGTCCTCGAAGGTCTCCGACAGCTTGACGGTCGCGTTCCGCCGGTCGAGCAGCCGCTCGAGCCGCGCCCGCCGCTCGCGGAGCGGCAGGTCGACGAGCGCCTCCCCGTCGAGCTCGAGCAGGTCGAAGACCTCGTAGACGATCGGCGTGCCGGGCTTGGCCTGCTGCATCGCCGAGAAGCTCGGGCGACCCTGCTCGTCGAGGGCGCAGACCTCGCCGTCGAGCACGCAGTCCGGCGTCTTCAGGGTCCGCGGAATTGCGTCTGCGATTCCGCGGAAACGATCGGTGAGATCGTTCCCGTTGCGACTGACCAGTGTTGCCTCGCCGTGCCTGACATACGCGAGGGCGCGGTACCCGTCCCACTTCACCTCGAACAGCCAGCCGGAGCCGGACGGGATGTCGTCCTCGAGCGTGGCGAGCATCGCCTGGTAGCGGGACCGGGAACGGGCGCTTGCGTCGGTCTCGTCGGCTCGCTTGCGGATCAGCAGCCAGTTCTTCGGGTTCCCGTCGAGCTTCGCCGGGATAAGGGTCCACAGTCCCTGCAGGCGTGTCCCCTCGAGGCGCACCGTCAAGCCGCCGTCCTTTTTCTCCTCGACCAGCTCGTACGTCCCGTGGTCCCAGATCTCGACCGTGCCCGCTCCGTACTCGCCCTGTGGGATCTCGCCCTCGAACGTCGCGTAATCGAGGGGGTGGTCCTCGACGTGGACGGCGAGCGCACGCTGGCCCGTCTCGAGCGGGACCCCCTTCGGCACCGCCCAGCTGGCGAGCGCGCCGTCCCGCTCGAGCCGGAAGTCGTAGTGCAGCCGCCGCGCATCATGCCGCTGGACGACGAAGATCGGCTTCTTCCCACGCCTTCGGGACCCGAACGGCTCCGGCGTGCGGGCGGGATCGCGTTTCCGTCGGTAGGCGGTCAGGTCGCGCTTGGCCACCGGGCTCCTCTGCCCGTGAATATCAGGTGCAAATCGTGCCGATCAACGCCGCAAAACGTGTTGAAACTGTGGAAAAGTCGCCCTCAGGGTCGGGGAAAAGCCTGTGGAGAGTGTGGAATATCCCAGGAAATCGGGGTAGGAAGGGCATTTGGAAGCGCTTCCGCCGCCCCTGTTCACGCGAAGACGCCCATCCCCCGATACTTCGCCCGCCGCCGCCGTACGAGCTCGGGTCCCGAGAGCCCCTCGACGTCGTCCAGCGCCTCGCCGAGCGCCTCCCCGAGCAGCCGCGCCGCCTCCTTCCAGTTGCTCTGGGCCCCTCCGGCCGGCTCGGGGACGATGGCGTCGATCACCCCGAGCTCGAGGCAATGGGCGGCGTCCGGCTTGAACGCGGCGGCCGCCTTCCGCGCCTCGCCCGCATCGCGCCAGAGGATCGCGGCGCAGCCCTCGGGCGAGATCACGGAGTAGATCGCGTTCTCCTGCATCAGGACGCGGTCCGCAAGCGCGATCGCGATCGCACCACCCGACCCTCCCTCGCCGATCACGCAGGCGATGATCGGGACCTCGAGCCGGGCCATCAGCGCCTGCGAGGCGGCGATCGCGCCACCCTGCCCGTGCTGCTCGGCCGCGACACCCGGGTACGCGCCGGGCGTGTCCACGAGGCTGATCACAGGAAAACCGTGCCGATCGGCGAGCTCCATCGCCCGCATCGCCTTCCGGTATCCCTCGGGATAGGGCATGCCGAACTGGCGCTTCGTTCGCTCCTGGATGTCGCGGCCCTTCTGCATTCCGACCAGCACCACCGTTCGGCCGCGGAAGCTGCCGATGCCGGCGACCATCGCACCGTCGTCGGCTCGACCGCGGTCTCCGTGCAACTCGACCCAGTCGTCCAGGAGCCGGTCGGCGTAGTCGAGCGTGTAGGGCCGCTCCGAATGGCGGGCGAGCTCGACCGACCGCCAGATGTCCTCGTCGGTCGGCTCGGCCTGGATCTGGTCGAGCTGGCGCTGCAGCCGCTCGAGCTCGCCTGACAGCTTGGCGCCGCCGAGCAGCGAGAGGTTCTTCAGCCGGGCGAGACGCTCGCGCAGCCGGTGCTCGGCCTCACCTGGCATTGGCGAAGAGCCGGAGCACTCGGCCGACATAGCGACGCAGCTCCGGCCGCCGCACGATCGCGTCCAGGTGACCGAAGCGGAGGTTCGACTCCGCGAGGCCGAAGTCGTCGGGCAGCTTCTCCCGGGTCGTCTGCTGCACGACCCGGGGGCCGGTGAACGAGATCAAGGCGCCGGGCTCGGCGACGGTCACGTCACCAAGACTCGCGAAGCTGGCAAGCACGCCGGCTGTGGTCGGGTGGGCGAAGACGTTGATCAGGGCGCAGCGAGCGTCGTGCAGGTCCTCGACCGCACACACTGTCTTCGGGAGCTGCATCAGCGACAGGATCCCCTCCTGCATCCGTGCGCCGCCAGAGGACGTGACCGAGACGACCGGCAGCTTGTGTGCAGCCGCCTGCTCGCAGGCGCGGACGAACTTTTCGCCGACGACGCTCCCCATCGAGCCGCCCATGAACCCGAAATCCATGACCGAGAGCTGACACGGCAACCCTTCGATCTCGGCACGGCCGATCACGATCGCGTCGCCTTCACCGGTCTTCAGCTCCGCCTCCGCCAGGCGCTCACGGTACGGGCGTAGGTCGAAGAAGCCGAGCGGATCGGTCGAACGAAGGTCGGCGTCCTCCTCGAGGAAGGAGCCCTCGTCGGCGAGCTGCTCGATGCGCTCGCGGGCGCCGACCGGGAAATGGTGACCGCACTGCGGGCAGACCCCGAGGTGACGGTCGAGCTCGTCGTTGCGGTAGTGGGACCCGCACGAGGGGCACGTGTTGGGGTGGCTCCCGGCCTCGTCGGTGCTGGTCGAGATCCCCTTCTGCTCGATTGAGACGTCGATGCGGGTGTCGGCCATTGGCTCGTGATCTTAGACCCGGCCCGACCCCGGGACGGTTACAGGCCTGCCGCCGCGCACAGGCGCCGGGCCGGCTCGACGTTGACCGGGTCGGCCAGGAAACCGGCGAACCCGACGCCGGCGATGCTCGTGGTCGCCGCGACGCGCGCGAGCGACCGTTCGGCCTCGGCGACCGGGATGCCTCCCGGAACCGGCAGCCACGCAGAGACCTCGCTCTCGTCCAGCCCGTCGCCGTCGATCGCGACGTACACGGCGTCGGTGCCGTCGAGCGCCCGATCGATCGCGTCCTCACCGACATGGAGGCCGCTCGCAGCGATGAACTCCCGCTCGGGCGGATCGAGATCACGCGCGCCGACCAGCGCGACGTCCGCCGGATCGACTGCGCCACCGTCGATGATCATGCGGAGCGGCATCCCCCACTCGTTGCCGGACGGCGAAGTCTCGGGCGTGTTCAGGTCGCCATGGGCGTCGATCCAGACCAGGGCCAGCCGGCCATGACGTGTCGCGAGAGCCTCCACCGCGCCGATGTGCGAACAGCAGCAGCCGCCGAGCACCAGCGGGCGCTCCGGCAGCTCCGTGGCGACGACGAGCGTCTGGTCCCCGAGCGTCTCCTCCACCACCACGGCCGCCTCCGGGTAGGGGAGGTCGAGCGCGGTCGCCGCCTCCACCATCCCTTCGCCACCGGCCCCCCAGGCACGCGGCACGCGAACGAGGCCGGCCTTGTACTCGCGCCCGCACGCATGACACTCGTACGTCGGGCCGATCGCGACCGCGGTGTACGTCCGGCAGTGCGGGCACTTCGCGCGCAGCCGCGACATGTACCAGCAGGCTACCTAGTGGCTAAAGGTGCTTCTCGTAGACATCGGCCTGCCAGGCGATGCGCATGCCGACGCCCTCGTAGAGCTGTGTGGCTCCGGTCTCGTTGCCGGCGTCGACTGCGAGGCGGACCCGCCTCTCGCCGCGGCGGTAGAACTCGCCGAACGCGGTCAGGAGCAGGGCGCGACCGAGCCCCCGACCCCGCCACGGCTTGAGCGTTCCGATCGTGCCGACCCACCCTGCGCCGAATCGGACCGCGTTGACCTCGGCGGCGACGACCTCGTCCCCTGCACGAACGAGATAGACGAGGGACGGGTCCCACCACGGCGTTTCGAAGACCGTTCGCTGCCAGGCGTCCAGGTCGCGGTCCTCATGACCCCAGTGTTCTGCGAACGACTCCTCGGTTACGGCGTGGAGAACCTCCTCGTCCTCGCCCGGCCGGAACGTCGAGACCTCGAACCCGGCGGGCCAGTCGGGCTCTGGTGGCGGCCCGCCGAGATCGATCACCATCCGGTAGAAGTGCCTGATCGGGCTGAAGCCGTGGGCGGCGAGGAGCCGTACGGCCCGCTCGTCCGCGGCGAGCGCATTCGTCCGCGCAACGGCCAGGCCGCGTCGTCGCGCCTCCTCCTCGAGCCAGTCGACCATCGCGGCGCCGAGCCCGCGACCCGTCCATTCGGGATGGACGAAGGCGTCGAGATCGAGGTAGTTCTCGCCGCGGTCGTGCGCGGTTGCCGCTCCGACGACCTCTCCACCGTGCAGGTACAGCCGCGAGTCCCGCTCGAGCTCGAGTCGAGCCCACCAGCCGGCGATCTCGCCGGGATCGACGACGTCCGGCTCCTCGACGAACGCGCGGTCGAAGGTGTTCATCAGCTCGGCGACCGTATGCTCGTCGCCGCTCACCATCGGCCGGACGGTGAACCCGGCCGGTGCGCTCACGGGACGAGTGCGTCCAAAACGTCCGCGAGTCCGCTCAGGTCACGGATCTCTCTCGTCGGCACGGCGTCGGCGGTCTCGCCGAGCCGGTTCACCCAGAGGCTGCGAAGGCCGAGCTCCACACACGGCACGACGTCGTGGAAGAGGCTTGCCGCGACGTGGACGTGCCGCGCACGGTCGGCATGGGTGCGCGCGAAGAACTCTGACCAGTGGCGGTGGCCGGGCTTGTAGGAGCCGATCTCGGAGGCGACGATCGTCTCGTCGAACGGCACCCCGATCTGGGCCTTCGACGCAGCGATGAGGTCACGGTCCGTGTTCGAGAGGATCGCCGTCCGCCAGCCTCGCGAACGCGCCTCCTTGAGCGCCGCCGGCACCTCGGGGAACGGCGGCCAGGAGGGCAGCGACCGGGCGAGCGCGTCGTGCTCGCCGTCCGGAAGCGCCAGCCCCTCGGCTTCGGCCAGCCGCTCCAGCGCCAGGGCCAGCACCGTGCGGTACGTCCTCTCCGGATCCTCGGCCTGGACCTCCGGCTCGAGCTCGTGGTAGCGCAGCAGCAACCGTGCTCCGGCGCCGGCCCCGAACAGGCGGTCGAGCTCGCCGGCGATGCCGCCGTTCCAGTCGATCAGCGTCCCGTAGCAGTCGAAGGTGGCCCACCGCTCGGACACGGCGGGCTACTCGCTGTACTTCTTCAGAACAATCGAGGCGTTGTGGCCGCCGAAGCCGAACGAGTTCGACATCGCCACCCTCACGTCGGCTGGACGTGCCTCGTTCGGGATGTAGTCGAGATCACACGCGGGATCGGGGTACTCGTAGTTGATCGTCGGCGGGAGCATCCCCTCCGAGATCGAGAGCGTGGTGAAGATCGCCTCGACCGCACCGGCGGCGCCGAGACAGTGCCCAGTGGAGCCCTTGGTCGACGAGATCGGAGTCTTACGGGCGTTCTCCTCGCCGAGCGCCTTCTTGATCACGCGGGTCTCGCTCGCGTCGCCGAGCGGCGTGGAGGTGCCGTGTGCGTTGACGTAATCGACCTCGCCGACATCGACGCCGCCGTCGGCCAGGGCCATCTGCATCGCCCGGGCCGGATGCACGCCGGTCGGATCCGGCTCGGTGATGTGCTGCGCATCCGAGGAGACGCCGTAGCCGGCCAGCTCGGCGTAGATCTTCGCGCCCCGCGCCTTCGCCCGCTCGAGCTCCTCGAGAACGAGCACGGCGCCCGCCTCGCCCATCACGAAACCGTCGCGCTCGCTGTCGAACGGACGGCTGGCCTTGGCCGGGTCGTCGTTCCGGCGAGAAAGTGCGCGCATCGCTCCGAACCCAGCGATACCGACCTGGGTGACGGGCGCCTCGGTCCCCCCGCACAGCATCACGTCGGCGCGGCCGAGACGAATCGCGTCCATTCCTTCGCCGATCGCCATGTTCGAGGCGGCGCAGGCCGTGCACGGGGCGCTCAGCGGCCCACGCGTGCCCAGCTCGATCGAGAGCCAGCCGGCGCCGAGGTTGGGGATGATCGCGGGGATCGAGAACGGGTTCACCCGGTCCGGCCCACGCTCGCGCAACTGCGTATGGCAGTCCTGGAACGACTGGAGGCCGCCGATGCCGGTCGCCACGGACGCTCCGATCCGGTCGGCGTCGGCGGCGATGTCCAAGCCCGCATCGGTCTCAGCCATCCGCGCCGCGGCGACGACCATTTGCGCGAAGCGGTCCATGCGGCGGGAGGTCTTGTAGTCGATCCAGTTCGTCGGTTCGAACCCCTTCGCCTCGCAGGCGAACGTGACGAAGTAGCCGGAGGGGTCGAACTGGGTGATCGGCGCCGCGCCCGACATGCCTGCGCAGAGGTTCTGCCAGGTCGTGCGCACGTCGTTGCCGAGCGGCGTCACCGCCCCCATCCCTGTGATGACTACTCGACGCCTTCCGTTGGTCGAGAAAGCGCTCAGTGAGTTCGTTCCGTCCAATCCTCGCCTTTTCTCCTAGCCATTCTGCGCAGCGGAATGGCTCTTACATTCCTAGTCCCCCGTCGACGAGGAGCACCTCGCCGGTCACGAACGACGCTTCGTCCGAGCAGAGGAAGCGTACCGCCCCGGCCACGTCCTCCGGGGTTCCGAGCCGGGCGAGCGGCGTGTTGCCGAGGATCGTCTGCTGGACATCCTCGGGCAGTACGTCGGTGAGGGCGGTCTGGATGTAGCCGGGGGCAACGGCGTTCGCGCGCACTCCGCGGGAGGCAAGCTCGCGCGCGAGCGACTTCGTGAAACCGATGATCCCGGCCTTCGACGCCGCATAGTTCGTCTGGCCGGGATTTCCGTGCAGCCCGACGACGCTCGTCAGATTGACGATCGCGCCGGAGCGGCGACGCATCATCCCTCGCGCAGCGGCCCGGCAGGTGAAGAAGACTCCACCGAGATTCGTATCCAGGACGGTTCGCCAGTCCTCGTCGGACATCCTCGCGATCAGGCCGTCACGGGTGAGGCCGGCGTTGTTGACGAGGATGTCCAGGTCTCCCGCCTCCTCGACGAGCCGGGCGGCCTGCTCCGGATCGGCGACGTCGGCCTGGACCGCCCGGCCGCCGATCTCCGCCGCCAAGGACTCGGCCTCGTCGGCGCCGCTGCGGTAGCCGACGACCACCTGGGCGCCGGCGCGGGCCAGCTCCAGGGCGATCGCACGTCCGATCCCGCGCGACGCGCCCGTGACCAGCGCGGCCTTCCCCTCCAGCGAACAAAACGGCTCCGGAACGCTCAATGGACCGACTCCCAGCCTCGGCCGGAGGACTTCGCGGCCGCGACCGACATGGCGGGCGCGGCCCACCATCGGCAACAAGGGTACGAGCTGCTTAGGGAGGGGGGCTCATGGAGGGAACCGGCTGTTCCTCCCATGCGAGCGAGCCGGAGGCGAGCGGCTGTCACGCTGTGTGGAGCAGCTCCTTGAGCTTCTCGAGCGAGGCGAGGTCGTTGACAGAGACTGTCTTCACGCTGCGGTCGATCCGCTTCATCAGGCCGGAGAGGACGTTCCCGGGACCGACCTCGACGAACGTCTGCACCCCGTCGCGAACGAGCTCGGATGCCGCTTGGGTGTAGCGGACGGGCGCGGTCAGCTGGTCGACGAGCAGCGACCCCATCCGCTGTGCGTCCTCGAATCGAGCGGTGACGGTGGACATGAACGCCGCCTGCGGCTCGCCGAACTTGACTGCCTCGACCGCTGGTCGCAGCCGTTCGGCCGCCCGAGCGACGAGCGGGGAGTGAAACGCGCCCGAGACCTTGAGCTTGACGGTGCGCCGGGCGCCTTCCTCCTCCGCCTGCGCGCAGAGCTCGTCGACGGCCTCGTGCTCCCCGGAGACGACAATCTGCCCGGGACAGTTGTAGTTCGCCGGCCACACGCCGAGGATCCGCCGGCAGAGGCGTTCGACCACGTCGTCTGCAAGACCGAGGATCGCCGCCATCGAGCCCGGGCGCTCCTTCGCTGCCTCCGCCATCGCCAGTCCGCGCTCTCGGACGAGCGCGATCGTCTCCTCGACGCCGACCGAGTCGGCGGCCGCGATCGCGGCGAACTCGCCGACCGAGTGTCCGATCACATAGTCGGCATGCACCCCGCGCGAGCGCAGCGCCGCCAGCATGGCGAGGCTGGTCGCGACCAGCGCGGGCTGCTGCACCTCGGTCTCGACCATCTGCTCGAGCGGCGTCTCGAAGCAGAGCCGCTTCAAGTCGAGCCCGCACGCCTTGCTGCCGCGCTCGTAGACATCCATCGCCTCGGGCACGACGGCCGCGACCTCCCGGCCCATCCCCTGCTCGAGCGAGCCCTGACCGGGGAAGCAGAAGGCGATCTTCGTCATACCGGAGCCGTCCAGCGCATGACGGCCGATCCCCAGGTCAGGCCGGCCCCCACGCCGGTCATCAGCAGCGTGTCTCCTTGCTTCAACCGGCCGGAAGCGACCGCGTCGGCGAGGGCCAGCGGAATGGATGCGGACGAGGTGTTGCCGTAGCGGTCGACGTTCACGATCACCTTCTCCTTGGGAATTCCGAGCTTCGCCACTGCATGATCGATGATGCGGACGTTTGCTTGGTGGGGAACATAGACGTCCACGTCCTCCACCGACAAATTGCACTGGTCGAGGATTGCCTGGCCTGAGCTGACGAGAACACGGGTCGCGAACTTGAACACCTCACGGCCGTTCATGTGGACATAGTGAGCTCCGCTCGCGACGGTCTCCGCCGTGGGCGGCATCCGCGAGCCTCCGGCGGGCAGGTTGAGGTCCTTGCCGCCCGCCCCGTCCGCGCCGAGCTCGAAGCCGAGGAACCCCTCGTTCGACGCCCGCTCGACGACGGCGGCTCCCGCGCCGTCGCCGAACAGGACGCAGGTGGAGCGGTCGCCGAAGTTCATCAGCTTCGACAGAACGTCCGCTCCGATGACGAGCGAGCGACGGCTGAGACCGCTCTCGACCATCCCGTAGGCCTGAGCGATGCCGTACATGAACCCGGTGCAGCCGGCGGCGAGGTCGTAGGCGGCCGCGTCTTCGGCGCCAAGGAGGTCGGCCAGGATGGCAGCCGTGGAGGGGAACTGCATGTCTGCGGTCACGGTCGCGACGATCAGCAGGTCGATGTCGCCGGGAGTCAAGCCGGCCTGCGCCAGCGCTTCGCGTGCGGCGGGCAGCGCGATGTCGGAGAGCGCTTCGTCGTCGGCTGCAAATCGTCGCTCCCGTATCCCGGTACGGGTGACGATCCACTCGTCGGACGTGTCGACGAGTTTCGCCAGGTCCTCGTTCGTCACCACCCGGTCAGGCACATGAGTGCCGAGGCCGGTGATCGAGACCGGCCCGCCGTTCGTCGAGCCGATCATGCGGCCGCCGTCGCGAAGGTCAGCGTGCCGCGAACCGCAAGCTCGTCTCCGACCATCGCCCGCGCCTTCCCTCGGCCGATCGGCCCGCGCACCGCCTCCAGCTCACACGTGAGCGTGAGCTCGTCTCCCGGCTCGACCATCCGCTTGAAACGGACATCGTCGATGCCGGCGAAGAGGGCGAGCTTGCCGCGATTCTCTTCGAGCGAAAGCGCGGCGACGGCGCCTGCCTGGGCGAGCGCCTCGACCATGACCACGCCCGGCATGATCGGGCGACCCGGAAAGTGGCCGGGGAAGAACCATTCGTCGCCGCGAACGTGCTTGCGCGCGACGACGCGGACCCCGGGGTCGAGCTCGAGCACCTCGTCGAGAAAGAGGAACGGGTCGCGGTGCGGGATGATCGTCTCGATCACGTCCCGGCCGAACGGCGCGGTCGGTGTCATCCGTGCGCCAGCCGCCGGCGCAGCGAGGTTCGGCCGCGATGTGCGTAACACTTGGCAGTTCCGACGGGCATGCCCGAGCGGGAGGAGATCTCCTCGAACGACCAGTCCAGTGCGTCCTTGAGGACGACCACCCGAGCCTGGTCGGCCGAGATAGCCGCCAGCTGGCCGGCAAGCTCGTTCCGAAGCTCGGCGAGAGCGACCGCCCGGGCCGGGTCGACCTCCTCACCTCCGACGCGCCGGTCCTCGACAAGCGGCTCCCACCGCCGCGCTCTCTGCCGGGCGGCGGCGTCGCGGCAGGTGTTCACGACCAGCCGGTGGAGCCACGTCGAGAACTGCGAATCGCCGCGAAACTGCCGCAGCCGGACGCAGAGCTTCGCCAGCGACTCCTGGGCCGCGTCGCGCGCATCCTCCGGATCGGTGAGCAGGTGGTGGGCTAGGCGCTCGACGCGTGGAGCGTGGCGCTCGCAGAGGACACTCAGTGCCGCGTGGTCGCCGTCCTGCGCTCGGGTCACCAAGATCGGGTCGCTCAGCTTCTCGTAGACGAGCGGCCGTGCGGGCCGCAACTGCACAGTCTGACGGCGCCGGCGGCCGAGCGGTTGCATCTCGAGAAGTCTATGTGCGGGTCAGCCGGAGACGGTGAACGGCGCCGCGTGCCGCGTGAGCCCGAAGAGGCCGTCGACCAGAACGACCGCGTCGTAGGTCCCCGGCGCAGCCGAACCGGTCGGCGTCGTGCCGTCCCAGACGATCTGCGCGGGGCCGACCGGCAGCAGACCACCGAAGACCGTCGCCACCACCGCGCCGGCTTGCTCGATCTGGACGGTGACCTGGGCGCCGGCGGCGAGCGTGAAGGAGATCCCGAGCGTGTCGTCGACGCCGTCGCCGTTCGGAGTCAGCGCGGACGTGGACAGCGCAAGGCCGGAAAGCGTCCGGTCGATCGAGAATGGCACCTCCAGACGACCGCTGCGGCCGTCGGAAGCCACCGCGGCGACGGACAGCGTGAACGTCCCATCCGCGAGGCCGTCCGCGCCGTAGGCAAACGACTGCCTGCGAGCACCTTGGAGTTGGCTCGCGAACAGGGTCGCGACGACGGCGCCGGTCGCATCCTTCACGGTCGCCGTCACGGAGGCACGCGTGCCAAGCGTGTACGAGACGGTCAGCGCATCGGCAATCCCGTCACCGTCCGGCGAGATCACCGGGGGCGAGGCCGTTAGCCCGCTGAGCAGCGATGTCGTGGGCGGAGGAGGAGGGGGCGGCGCCTTTCCGATCGTGCCGGAGGCGGGACGCGTCTGCGCTCCGGCCTCGATCGTCCAGGCGTAGGAACGACTCGCCGGAATCCCCGTCGCGTCCCACGTCCAGGCCACTGTCGAACCGGCCCCTCGACCACGAGCGGCGACGCTCCCCGCCGAGTCGCGAACGGTGACCGTCCAGGCTCCCGGCGTGGACAGTCGAGCCGTGAACCTGACCGGACCGCCGAGCCCGCCGGTCACCGTCGGCGCGTACAGCTTCGGTAGGCCGGTGACGGCGACCGCCTGTGCGATCGCGGGCAGCTTTGCGTACAGCGAGGTTCCCGGACAGCTCGTGTAGCCCGTGTCTCGGTGTCCGGAGATCGCACGCAACCGGACCGCCCTGCCCCGTGGGAACTCGGGATTGCCGCCCGAGCGCCAGGTCACCGTGCTGAGGGGGTCGACGTGGGCAATGTCGAGCCGCCAGGCGAGGAGGCCGACGAGGGCGCGCTGAGCGGCGGAGGTGATCCGCGCCGCCGAGTAGTTGCCGATCACGGCTACACCGACCGAACCGGTGTTGAAGCCCTCGGCATGCGCCCCGATCACGTTGCGGTCGATCCCGCCGGCCCGCCCTTCGAACACCTGACCGTACTTGTCGACGAGGAAGTTGTAGCCGATGTCGTTCCAGCCGTTCCCGCGCACGTGGTAGAGCTCGATCCCGAGGACGATCGCTGCGGACTGCGCACGGCTGTAGACGTTCGAGCCGGCCGTGTGATGAACGACTGCGAAGCCAACGCTGCTCGCGTACCTCGGCCGGCCGCGCAGGATCTCATCCTGGGCGTGCCAGCCTGAGCGCGGGACGATCCGCGGCGACCCGGCCATCGCCGTCGTGCGAACCGGCGAGGGAGAAACGGGACTCCAGACGTACCAGATCCTCAGCCGGCGAACCTGCCCGACAAGCCGGTAGGCCAGCATGTTCGAGGTGCCGACCCAGTACGGACTGCCGACCCGCCAACTCCGGCGCAGCCGCACCTCGGAGCTGCCATGGTTCGGACCGTCGTCCTCGGGTGCGGCGGGCTGCCATCGGCTCCAGTGGCCGTCGAGGGCGCGCGTCCGGAACAGAACGGTTCCGCGTCCCTCCCAGTGCAACCCGACGAGATCGAATCGCGCGGGCGCGACTGCGGCTGCCGTCGTCCGGGTCGCGCCGATCGGCGCTTCCTGCATCCGGATGGTCGCGTGCTCGTCCGCCGCCCAGGCGGCTGCCGGAAAGGCAAAGAACAGCACGGCTGCGAGACGAAGCATCCTCATCCACTGAGCCCTCGGCCAGTGTGCCGCGGGCAGAAGCCCGCGCAAAGCACGTTGATAGAATCCTTACGGCTGTGAAAGCGGCTTTCCTGCGGGGAGCTCTCGCGGCATCGGCCGCCTTTGTGGCCGTCCTGCTGACAGGAAGCGCTGCGCAGGCCGCTACTCCACGCGTCCTCGCGATCGAGTTCGACAACGACGTCAACCCGGTCACGCAGGACTACCTGACCGACGAGATCGCGCGCGCCAACAGGAATCACTACGACGCGGTCGCGATCGTGATGGACACACCCGGCGGGCTCTCGGAGTCGATGCGGAAGATCGTCAAGGCCGAGCTCGCCTCCAAGGTCCCGGTGATCGTCTACGTGTCGCCGAACGGAGCGCGGGCAGCGTCTGCCGGCGTATGGCTCGGGCAAGCGGCCGACATCCTGGCAATGGCTCCGCAGACGAACATCGGCTCCTCGACGCCGATCAGCCTCGGCGGGACGAACATCCAGAGCGACCTGCGCCGCAAGGTGGTGAACGATGCCGCCGCCTCGCTGGTCGCTCTCGCCGCCGCGCACCACCGGAACGCAGTGTGGGCAGCGCAGGCAGTGCGCGTCGCGTCGAACCTCCCCGCCCGCACCGCACTGCGAAAGAACGTGATCGACGTCGTCTCTCCGAGCTTGCCCGCACTCCTGAACCAGATCGACGGGCGGAAAACAATCCCGAAGGGCATCGTCATGCACACCGCCGGCGCAGAGGTCACCGACGTCAAGATGGGGCTGTGGCGTCGGATCCTCGATTTCCTGATCGATCCGAACCTGATCTCCCTGATGCTCTCTCTCGGCGTCCTCGGGCTGATCGTCGAGCTCTGGCATCCGGGCCTGATCTTCCCGGCGACCTTCGGGATCCTCTGTCTGGCGATCGCCTTCTACGGACTAGACGTGCTCCCGGTGAACTGGGCCGGCCTGATCCTGATCGCGGCCGCCTTCGCGTTCTGGATAGCCGAGCTCTTCGTCGTCTTCAGCCACGGAGCGCTCACGCTGGCGGGCGCAGCCTGCTTCGTCTTCGGATCGCTTCTCCTGTTCCAGCCGGCCGGCTCCGGCTACCAGGTGTCGGTATGGGTTTCGCTCGCCGTCGCGTTGACGGTGTCGGCCTTCTTCGCATTCGCGCTCGCGAAGGTCGTCCAGGTCCGACGCCGGCCACCCTCGGTCGGACCCCAGGCGATCGTCGGCGCGCACGGCGAAGCCCGCACCGACGGGCTCGTGTCCGTCAACGGCGAGCTCTGGAAGGCACGCGTGGAGAACGGGGAGCACCTTGCCCGCGGCGAAGACGTCGAGGTCGTTGCGCTCGACGGCCTCGAGCTGGTCGTCCGGCGCATGAAAACCGTCGCGCCTGTGTAGGGTGACCGTATGACCGCGGCCATCGTCGTCGTCGTCGTCGTCCTCGTCCTGATCGTCCTGTTCCTGTTCGCGGCGGTCAAGGTCGCCCGCGAGTACGAGCGGGGGATCATCTTCCGGCTCGGTCGGCTGCTCCCCGAGCCGAAGGGGCCGGGCCTCTTCCTGCTGATTCCGATCGTCGACCGGATGGTGAAAGTCGACCTCCGGACGATCACGCTGAACATCCCGCCGCAGGATGTGATCACGAAGGACAACGTCCCCGCCCGCGTCAACGCGGTCGCCTACTTCCGGATCGTCGCCCCCAAGGACGCGGTCGTCCAGGTCGAGAACTTCATGGTCGCGACCTCACAGATCGCGCAGACCACACTGCGGTCGGTCCTCGGTCAGCATCTGCTCGACGAGCTCCTTTCGGAGCGCGACAAGATCAACGCGATCCTGCAGGAGATCATCGATACGCAAACCGCCCCGTGGGGCGTCAAGGTGACGATCGTCGAGGTGAAGGACGTCGAAATCCCCCAGGGCATGCAGCGCGCGATGGCCCGTCAGGCCGAGGCCGAACGCGAGCGGCGCGCAAAGGTGATCAGCGCCGAAGGGGAGTTCCAGGCCTCCGAGCGGCTTCGAGACGCAGGCGCAGTGATGGCGCAGGAGCCGATCGCGATCCAGCTCCGGTACCTGCAGACCCTCCTCGAGATCGGCGCGTCGAACTCGTCGACGATCGTGTTCCCGGCGCCGATCGACCTGATCCAGCCGCTGCTCGAACGGATAGTGCCCAAGCCGGACGGCGCGGCGCCCGAGAGCTGATAACCCGTAGGCGGCAGGCTCGAACCTGTCGCCAGGCCTTCGAGTGAGGCCGCCGAAAGGCCCTACACCAGAGCGGCCGTCCGGCTCCGCTCTTGAAAACGATGAGCGGCGTCGATCGCCGCGCCGAGGTTCAGGCCCTTGTCCTTGCCCTGTTTGATCAGCATCACTGTCTCGACCGCGTCGATGTCGTAGATGCGCTGCTTCCGCCCCTTGGTGGGGATCTGGGCCTTGTTCGTCCAGTAGTCGAGCTGCATCTTGGAGATCCCCGCGAGCTGACATACCTGACCGAGGTAGAGCTCGAGCTTGTCCAGATGCTCCGCGAGGTTTACCGGTTCCAGAAAGTCAACCTGCCTGCTGAACGCCATAACCGCATCCCTTTCCGTCGATGCGTCCCCCCGCTCCGCCGGCGGTTCTCTATCACGTTCGCCCCCGCTTGTGAAGGGGCGGTTCGGACTACTCGCCGTCGGGAGCGTCGGCTTCAGCGGATGCCGACTCCACATCGTCGGAGTCGGCGACGGGCGCGAGGCTGGAGACCTTCTCCCCGTCGCGGAGCCGGACGACGATCACGCCCTGAGTCGCGCGGCCAAGGCGCTTGATCTCGTCGACGGACATGCGGATGACGGTGCCGCCGGTCGAGATCAGCATCAGCTGGTAGCCGTCACGGACGATGCGGGCACCGGCGAGATGACCCTTGGCATCGGTCAGCTGCACGGTCTTGACCCCGAGGCCGCCGCGGCCCTTGCGCGGGTACTCGCGGACCGGCGTGCGCTTGCCGTAGCCCTGCTCGGTGACGACGAGCAGGTCGTCGTCGTCCTGCGCGACCGAGATCGCGATCACGTCGTCGTCCCTGCGCAGCCGCATTCCCTGAACACCGGCGGTCGCTCGGCCCATCGGGCGGACGTCCTTCTCGGCGAAGCGGATCGCCTGCCCAGAGCGCGAGACCATGAGGATGTCGTCGGCACCGGCCGAGTGCCGCACGCCGACGAGTTCGTCGCCCTCCTTCAGGTTGATCGCGATGATCCCGTCGGCCCGAAGCGGAGTGTTGTACTCGGCGAGCTTGGTCTTCTTGACCATGCCCTTGCGCGTGGCGAAGACGAGGTACTCCGACTCCTCGAAGTTTCGCGTCTGGACGACGGCGCGGATCTGTTCGTCCTGCCGGAAGGGGAGCAGGTTCACGACGGCGCGGCCCTTCGACTGTCGCGACCCGAGCGGAAGCTCGTGCACCTTCAGCCGGTAGACCTTGCCGACCGAGGTGAAGAAGAGCAGGTAGTCGTGCGTCGAGGCGACGAAGAGGTGCTCGATGTAGTCGTCCTCCTTCAGGTCCATCCCCATCACGCCCTTGCCGCCGCGCCGCTGCTCTCGGTAGGTGGTAACCGGCAGGCGCTTGATGTAGCCCGAGCGCGTGATCGCGATCACCATGTCCTCCTCGGCGATCAGGTCCTCGAGGTCGAGCTCGCCTTCCGCGGCGACGATCTCCGTGCGCCGGGCGTCGTCCTTGCCGTACATCTGCTTCAGCTCGAGCAGCTCTTCCCGGATCAGCGCCATCACCCGCGACTCGTCGCCGAGAAGTCCGCGCAGCTCCGCGATGCGCTCGCGCAGGTCGGCGTGCTCCTGCTCGACGCGCTTCCGCTCGAGCGCGGTCAGCGCACGCAGCCGGAGGTCGAGGATCGCCTGCGCCTGGATCTCCGAGAGCTCGAAGCGCTTCATCAGCTGCTGGCGCGCCTCGTCGGTGTCGGCGGCGGCGCGGATGAGAGCGATCACCTCGTCGAGGTTGTCGAGGGCGATCAGGTAGCCCTCGAGGATGTGCGCGCGCTCCTCCGCCTTGCGGAGCTCGAACTTCGAGCGCCGCACGACGACAACGCGCTGGAAGTCGAGGTAGTGGCGGAGGAGCTCGAGGAGCGACAGCGTCCTCGGGACCCCGTCGACGAGCGCGACCGCGTTGTACCCGAAGGTCGTCTGGAGCGGTGTGTGCTTGAAGAGCTTGTTCAGGACGACCTGCGGGACCGCATCGCGCTTGAGCTCGATCACGAGGCGCATGCCCGACTTGTCGGACAGGTCGCGCAGTCGCGAGATCTCCGAGAGCGTGCCGGTCTTGACGAGCTCCGCGATCTTCGTGATCACGCCCTCGTCCCCGCCCTTCTTGACCCCGTACGGGAGCTCCGAGACGACGATTGCGGTGCGGCCGCCGCGCTGCTCCTCGGCGTGCGCGCGGGCCCGCATGACGACGCGGCCGCGACCCGAGCGGTAGGCCTCCCTGATTCCCTCGCGACCGAGGATGATCGCGCCGGTCGGGAAGTCTGGGCCCTTGACGTGCTTCGAGAGCTTCTCGACGTCGGCCGCCGGGTCGTCGATCAGCGCCACGATCGCGGCGATCACCTCGCCGAGGTTGTGCGGCGGGATGTTCGTCGCCATGCCGACCGCGATGCCGGTGGAGCCGTTGACGAGCAGGTTCGGGAACCGCGAAGGCAGGACCTCGGGCTCCTTGCGCGACTCGTCGTAGTTCGGCTTGAAGTCGACCGTGTCCGCGTCGATGTCGCGGAGCAGCTCGGTCGCCATCCGCGCAAGGCGGCACTCCGTGTAGCGCTGGGCTGCGGCCGGGTAGCCGTCGATGTTCCCGAAGTTCCCCTGGCCGTCGATCAACGGGTAGCGCATCGAGAACGCCTGTGCGAGCCGGACGAGCGTGTCGTAGATCGCGGCGTCGCCGTGCGGGTGGTAATTGCCCATTACCTCACCCACGACCCGCGCGCACTTGACGCGCGGCCGGTTGGGCTGCAGGCCGAGCTCGGCCATCGCGTAGAGGATCCGGCGGTGGACGGGCTTGAGGCCGTCGCGTACGTCCGGGAGCGCGCGCGCGACGATGGTGCTCATCGCGTAGTCGAGGAAGCTCGAGCGCATCTCCTGCTCGAGCTCGCGCGTCTCGATGCGGCCGGCTCCGAGCGGTTCGACGACGTCAGACATCGAGGAACTTCACGTCTTTCGCGTTCTGCTCGATGAACTCGCGCCGCGGCTCGACCTGGTCGCCCATCAGCATCGAGAAGACCGTGTCCGCCGCAGCGGCGTCGTCGACGGTCACGCGGACGAGCAGCCGGCGGGACGGGTCCATCGTCGTCGCCGCGAGCTCCTCGGCGTCCATCTCGCCGAGACCCTTGAACCGGCCGACCTGGATGCCCTCTTTGGCGAGATCGAGCACGCGGGCGCGAAGATCCTCGAAGGTCTCTGCAGACGCGGACTTCTTCCCGAACGTGATCGCGAACGGCGGGACGCCGATGATCTCCTGGAGGCGGGCGTAGCTCTTGCGCAGGCCGGCGTAGACCGGCGACCCGAGCAGCGCGGTCGGGATGACGACGTGCTCGGCGGCGCTGGTGTCGCGCTCGATGACCTTCACGCGGACACCGTCGCCGGTCGTCTCGAGAACGGAGACCTCGTAGCCGTTCGGCTCGATCGACGCCAGCGCCTTCTCCATCTGCTTGACGTCGTCCGCCTCGGTCTCGACCAGTCGATGCTGGACGACGAAGTTGGCCGCGGACGCACCGAAGTCGGTGCGGAGCCTGGTCGACCATCCCTCGAAGTCGTGCAGCGCGCGGGCGAAGCGCCCGTACCGCGCCTCGGTCAGCTTCTGGCCCTTGCCGGAACGGTCGGCGACCTCCATGTCCTTGATCCGCTCGCGGACGAGCAGGTCCTCGAACTGCGACTCCTTCTCGACGTAGAGCTCGCGGCCGCCCAGCTTGACGCGGTAGAGCGGCGGCACGGCAATGAAGACGTGCCCGCGCTCGACCAGCTCCGGCATCTGCCGGAACAGGAACGTGAGGATCAGCGTGCGGATGTGCGAGCCGTCGACGTCAGCGTCGGTCATGACGATGATCCGGTGGTAGCGGAGCTTCGAGACGTCGAACTCCTCCGCGATGCCGGTGCCGATCGCGGTCACCATCGCCTGGATCTCCGCATTCGACAGAACCTTGTTGATCCGGTTCTTCTCCGCGTTGATCACCTTGCCGCGGAGCGGCAGGATCGCCTGGAAGAGGCGGTCGCGCGCATCGACGGCCGAGCCGCCGGCCGAGTTGCCCTCGACGAGGAAGAGCTCGGCCGCTTCGGGGTCCTGGATCTCGCAGTCGGCGAGCTTGCCGGGGAGCGAGGCGCCCTCGAGCGCCGACTTCCGTCGCGTGAGCTCACGTGCCTTGCGCGCAGCCTGACGGGCGCGCGCGGCGTCGATCGCCTTCGTGATGATCTGCTTCGCGTCCTGGGGATTCTCCTCGAGGTACTGGGCGAGCTTCTGGCCGACGACCGACTTGACGAGCCCCTCCATGCCGGGGTTGCCGAGCTTCGTCTTCGTCTGTCCCTCGAACTGCGGCTCGGCGAGCTTCACCGAGATGACCGCAGCGAGCCCCTCGCGCACGTCCTCGCCCTCGAGGTTGTCTTCCTTCTCCTTCAGCAGCCCGCGGTCGCGCGCCACCTTGTTCAGCGTCGCAGTCAGCGCGGAGCGGAAGCCGGAGAGGTGCGAACCGCCCTCGTGCGTGTTGATGTTGTTCGCAAACGAGAAGACGGACTCGGCGTACGAGTTGTTCCACTGCATCGCGATCTCGACGAAGCCCTGGTCGCTCTCGCCGTCGAAGTAGACGGAGTGCTTGTGGATTGGCTCCTTCGCCTTGTTGATGTGCGAGACGAAGTCGCGGATGCCCCCTGCGGCGTAGAACTCCTCGCGATGCTCGCCCTCGCGCTCGTCCACGAGGACGATGCGCAGACCCTTGGTGAGGAAGGCGGTCTCGCGGAGCCGCTGGACGAGCCATTCCGTGTCCCACTCGGTCTCCTCGAAGACCTCGGCGTCCGGCTTGAAGCTGATCGTCGTGCCGGTGTCCTTCGTCGGGCCGACCGTCTTCATCTTCGTCGTCGGCTCGCCGCGTGCGAACTCCTGCCGGTAGGTCTTGCCGTCCCGCTGCACCTCGGCAATGAGCCATTCGGAGAGCGCGTTGACCACGGAGACACCGACACCGTGCAGGCCGCCGGAGACCTTGTAGCCCCCCTGTCCGAACTTGCCGCCGGCGTGCAGCTTGGTCAGGACGACTGTCAGTGCAGGCAATCCCTGGTCCTTCATCACATCCACCGGGATGCCCGAGCCGTTGTCCCTGACGGTCATCGAGTCGTCCGGATGGATGATCACCTCGACCAGGTCGCAGCGGCCCGCGAGCGCCTCGTCGACCGAGTTCGCGACGACCTCGTAGGCGAGATGGTGGAGACCCCGAGAGCCGGTCGAGCCGATGTACATCCCCGGTCGTTTCCGGACCGGCTCGAGTCCTTCCAGGACCGTGATGTCCTTTGCGGTGTATGCTGCTTCAGCCATAAGAAAAGCCCTGCAAATTGGCTATTTGCGGGCCGAGATAAGTGTATCAGAAATGGCGGTCGGACCGGGCGTTGGAGAGGCCCAAAGCAACCGCTCTTTGCACCCGATTTCGGAGCTCCTCGTCCTCGATTCCGGCGCTCAGGTCGGCCGCTCGCTGCAGGTCTTCCTCGCTGGGCTCGGGAACGTCGGTTCGGGCCTCACGCAGCTCCTCCGAGGACGGTTCGGGAAGGTGCCCGACGGCGAACCGCAACGATTTTGGTGCGCTTTCGCCGAGCTTGTCGCGCAACCGCTCGAGGATCGTCGGGGCAAGGTGTCCAAGCTCGAACGCCCAGGCCGAGGAGGAGGTATTGACGTGCAGCGTGCCGTCGCGGGCGATGCGCGCCGGCCAGGCGTTGGCGACGACCATCGGTCCCACAGCGCTCGGCCAGACCGCCACCACGTCGGACATCCCACCCGCCGGACCCAGGCGGGCGAGCTCGCCGCGAAGGCTGTCGTCGAGCCGCTCCATATCTTCCTACGAGCGCACCACCCGACCGGGCGAGACCTCGAGCAGCTGAGCCGGCTCCATCGGTAGGGCGTCAGCCGTCGTCGCAGTGACCAGCGTTTGTCCCCGCCCCTGAATCTGCTCGGCCAGCACGCGCCTCCGCACGGGGTCGAGCTCGGAGAGGACGTCGTCGAGGAGCAGGAGCGGAGGATCCTCCGCGCGGTCACCGAGGAGTTGAGCCTCCGCGAGCAACAGCGCGAGCACCGCGGTTCGCTGCTCACCCTGCGACCCGAACGCCCGGAGATCGCGGCCGGCGGAGACGATCGAGATGTCATGGAGGTGGGGGCCGATCCCGGTCGATCCGCGCTCCAGATCGCGCTCCAGTCGCTGCCCGAGCTCTTCCTCGGTCGGCGCGTCTCCTTCGTAGGCGAGTTGCGCGCCGGGCAGTCCAAGCTGCTCGGCAACCGCGGCGAATGGGTCGGTGAGGAGGCCCAGCACGTGCTCGCGTGCCTCCACGAGCGCGGCCCCAAGCGCGGCTATCTGGGCTGTCCATGGAGCGATCGCGTCGCGGTCGCCCCGCTTCAGCGCAGCGTTCCGCTGTGTCAGGGCCGCCGCGTAGTCGGGGGACAGCTGACCCCGCGCGGGCAGGACACGGGCCAGCGACCGGTCGAAGTACGCCCGCCTGGCCGCCGGTCCGGCTTTCACGATCGCGAGCCGGTCGGGCGTGAACACCAGCGTCGCCCGGTCGCGGCGGAGCTGCTCGGCGGCACGGAGCCGTGCGCCGTTCACCTCTGCGCGCTTCCCCTCCACAGCGGAGAGCGTGATGCCGATCCGGATCGGAGTCGGCCCCTGCACGCCGTCGAGCCGGATCTGCGCCGACTCCGTGCCGAAGCGGATCAGCTCGCTATCCGACCGGGTGCGAGGCGAGAACCCTTGCGTTCCGACGTGCAGCGACTCGAGCAGGTTCGTCTTCCCGGCACCGTTCGGACCCACCGCCAGCACGAGACCCGGCTCGAGGGACAGCTCGAGCTGCGCGTACGAGCGGAAGTTCGCGAGGAGGACCGTGGAGACGATCAGCCGGCGAGCCGGATCGGCATGATCAGGTACCAGAAGTCGTCGCCGGGACCCTGGATCAATCCGGGCCGGAGCGGATCGATCAGACGCAGGCGCAGCTCGTCGCCCTCGGCCGACTCGATCCCATCACGCAGGAAGTCGGCGTTGAACCCGATCTCGAGCGGATCGCCGTCGAAGCGGATCGGCAACGACTCGCGAGCCTCGCCGACGTCCTGGGTCTGCGTCCACACGGTGACCTCGCCCTCGCTGAACCGCAGACGCAGCGGCGAGTTGCGATGTGCCATCACAGACGTGCGGCGGACGACCTCGAGCAGTTCATCACGCGGGAGGACGACGTCGTGGGTGAACTCCTTCGGGCGCAGCTCGTCGAATTTCGGGAACTGTCCCTCGATCCGACGTGTCGTCAGCCAGGTTTCGTCGATGCCGAAGAGCACCTGGTTCTCCTGCACACCGAGCTCGATCGTCCCGCCGGACGCCAGGCGGCGAACCTCCTCCAGCGCCCTCGCCGGCACGATCGCCTCGAGCTCCGGAATTGCACCCTCGATCGGCGTCTCCTTGTACGAAAGTCTGTACGAGTCCGTCGCCGCCATCACAAGTTTTCCGTCGCCGAAGCGGACCAGGATTCCCGTCAGCACCGGACGTGCCTCGTCACGCGACACAGCTCGCCCGACCGAGCCCACCGTCGATAGGAAGGAATCGGCATCGAGCGTGAATGTCGTCGCCGAGGTCCTGTCAGGCAGTCGCGGGAAGTCCTCGGCGGCGTAGGTGTTCAGACGGTACTCCGCTGGCCCGCACCGCACCTCGAGCACGTTTTCACCGTCGCGGTACTCGATCTCGACATCGCCTGCCGGCAGCAGGCGCGCAAGGTCGGCCAGCAAGCGACCGGGCACAACTGCGGCACCGCCGCCCTCTACGGTCGCGTCGAGCGGCGTACGCAGCGACAGCTCCATGTCGGTAGCTGCAAGCTCGACGTCGTCGCCGTCGGCACGGATGAGAATGCCACCGAGGATCTGCACGGCCGTCCGCGTAGAGACGCCGCGACTGACGACCGCGAGCTTTTGCGCGAGCTCCTCGCGAGAGCACGCGATCTTGAGGCCTGGACCCAAGGCTGTCTCTATGTCACTCATATTTGTAAGAAAACCTTTCGTAGTTCATAGGCGCTGTGCATGTGGGGAAAGGAGCCACTGTTCCCGATAGACAAGGCGTTTCCGGTGTGGACGCGGTCTGGGGAGAAAAAGGAGGTACGCACAGCCTGATCAGGGACGCGGTCGGAATCCACAGTTTCACCGCACTTGTTTGATGCGTGCGGTCAGCTCTTGCACAAGGTTGTACACAGTTCGATCGGCGCGAATCATGTTTGTGATCTTGGTATTTGCGTGCAGGACGGTGGTGTGGTCGCGGTCGCCGAAGTGCTTGCCGATCTTCGGCAAGGACGAATCGGTTAGCTCGCGCGACAAGTACATCGCAACTTGCCGCGGATAAACGATGTTCTGCGATCGCTTGTGGCTGCACAGCTCGTCGAGCGAGAGACCGAACCGCTCGCAGACCACTTCCTGGATGTGCTCGATCGTCACCGAGGGCACCTCGCCCTGTGGGAAGACATCCTTGAGCACATCCTGAGCGAGTTCTGCGGTCATCGGTCGCCCAGTGAGTGACGCGAACGCGACTACCCGGGTGAGCGCCCCCTCGAGCTCGCGGATGTTGGTCGAGATCCGGCTGGCAATAAAGGTGAGGAGTTGTGGATCTGCCACGTGGATCCCGTCGGTCTTGACCTTCTTGCGCAGGATCGCGATCCGGGTCTCGAGGTCGGGCGGCTGGATGTCCGTGATCAGGCCCCATTCGAACCGCGACCGAAGGCGCGCCTCGAGGGTCGCGATCTCCTTCGGCGGGCGATCGGACGAGAGGACGATCTGGCTGCCGGACTCGTAGAGCGAGTTGAAGGTGTGGAAGAACTCCTCCTGGAACCGCTCCTTGCCCTCGAAGAACTGGACGTCGTCGATCAGGAGGAGGTCGTAGTTGCGATATCGCTGCTTGAACCCCTCGATCCGCTTGTCCCGCAGTGAGTTGATGAAGTCGTTGACGAAGGACTCGCTCGTCACGTAGCGGACGGACATGCTGCCGGGGTGCTCCATCACATACTGGGCGATCGCCTGGAGGAGGTGCGTCTTGCCCAGGCCGGTGGAGCCGTAAATGAACAGCGGGTTGTATGCCTGCGCCGGCGCTTCCGCGACCGCAAGCGCGGCTGCGTGCGCGAACCGGTTCGACGAGCCGATCACGAAGAGGTCAAATGTGTACTTCGTGTTCAGGCCTGACTCGCTGATCCGCTGGGCCGGCGGCTGGGTCGTGTCCGCCACGGTGCCCGTCTCGGCGACGGTCAGCTGGACTCGCCGCTGCTGGCCGGTGGCGTCGCGGACGGCCGCGCGGATCAACTCGAGAAAGTGTCCCTCGATCCACTCACGGGTGAAGTCGTTCGGCACGGCGAGTACGAACGTGTCGTCCGATACCTCCATGCCTTCCACCTCACCGAACCACGTTCGGTAGGTGGAGTCGTTCAGTGCCCCCTTGAGCCGTCCTGCCACCTCGGTCCAGAGAGTCTCTGCAGTCAGCTCAATCGGTTGCTCCACCCGCCGGCCCGGCTCCTCACTCGACGACAGCGAGGGCCGAGCATAGCAGCGTGTGAAGGGGCCGACAACGGCCGCCCCGGCGGAATGCGCCATCGGCAAAAATCCCATATTTGCAGGCATTTCATCGAGTTCCACACTGCTCTCCACAGGTGTGGACAGAAGGTCTCGAAAGGGTGATCGGGCCCGGAAAAAACACCCTCTCTGCTCGCCCTTTCTCCGCGCAGGTTCTCCACATTCGGCTGTGGAGAAGTCGGGCGAAAAAATCGGCGGTGGGCGGGCGGACCCACCCCGCCGATGCTCGTCTATACTGGCGGCTCGCGGCCCCGAGGCCGCCGTTTTCGTGTTCAGGAGCTACCTGTGAAGCGGACCTACCAGCCCAACGTGCGCCGTCGGAAGCGCAAGCACGGCTTCCGCGCGAGGATGTCGACCCGTGCCGGCCGGATGATCCTCAAGCGTCGCCGCGCGAAGGGCCGGAAGCGGCTGTCCGCCTAGCGGATCGCCCGCCCGTGCAGCGCCGCCACCGTCTCTCACGCTCGAGGGACTTCGACACCGTCTACCGTCAGGGGAGATCCGTGTCCACCCGCTTCCTCGTCCTGTACTGGTTTCCGCGCGACGACGACGGCGACCCGAGGCTGGGCATCGCCGTCCCGAAAGGCGCCGGCAGCGCGGTGGAGCGGAACCGGGTGAAGCGGCGTCTGCGCGAGGGCTGGCGTGCCCGGATCGGTTCGATCCCGACCGGCCGCGATTACGTCCTGATCGCCCGCCCCGCGCTCGGCGAGGCGCTGCAGAGCCGAGACGCGCTCTGGTTGGGTGAACGGCTCGACGAGGTGCTCGGGAAGGCCGCCGCATGAGGCACCTGAGCCTCGCTCTGCGCGCCTTCTTCCCCTCCCCCGGGGTTGCCGGTGCCCCGACCTGCAAGTACCACCCGACCTGTTCCGAGTACGCCTCACTCGCGTATCGGGAGTTCGGTCCGATCCGTGGGACGGTGAAAGCCGTGTGGCGACTCCTCCGCTGTAACCCGTGGAGTCAGGGTGGCGTCGACTATCCGGGTGCGCCGCGGTGATCGTCGCCGGGATCCTCAGCCCGATCGAGAACGCGCTCGCGTGGCTGCTCGAGCACCTGCACGACTCCGTCGGCCTCTCCTGGGGCTGGTCGATCGTCGCCCTGACGGTCATCGTCCGCGTCGCGCTCGTCCCGATCATGGTGAAGCAGATCCACTCGATGCAGCGGATGCAGGCGCACCTGCCGGAGATGAAGGAGATCCAGCAGAAGTACAAAGGCGACCGCCAGCGCCTCAACGAGGAGCTGATGAAGTTCTACAAGGAGAACGAGATCAACCCGGCGGCCTCCTGTCTGCCGATGCTCGTGCAGATCCCGGTCTTCTTCGCGCTCTACTTCGTCCTCCGTAACTTCTCGAGCCACACCGACGCCCCGGCGAGCGCCCTCGGCTGGCTGATCGTCCCGAACATCACCGAGAAGGTGACGGCGCACTGGTCCGGCTGGGTGCTGCTCGTCCTCTACCTCGGTAGCCAGGTCGGCTATGCCTACTTCGGCACGCCGCCGAACATCCCGCGCAGCCAGCGCATCCTGTTCATGGTCGTCCCCTTCTTCATTCTGCCGTTCGTCAGCCGGTTCCCGGTCGGTCTGCTCATCTACTGGATGACGACCAACCTCTGGACGGTCGGCCAGGGAATCATCACGCGGCGGATGGTCCCGAAGCCGGCACCACCGCCGAAGCGCTCGTCGCGAACTCCGCCGAAGGAGGAAACGACGCCGACCGACGGAGGCACACCCACGCCGGCTCCTGCTCCTGCCCAGGCGGCAGCCGTCCGCTCCGGCTCGAATGCGCCGCGACGGGTGAAGCGGAAGAAGAAGCGAGGCGGCCGCCGGTGACCGAGGACGAGGCGAATCGAGAGCAGAAGGTCGAGGCCACTGGCGAGACCGTCGGCGAGGCGAAGTGGCAGGCGCTCCGCGAGCTCGAGCGTCTGGCGCCGGGGCTGGACAAGTCGGCGGTGCGCTTCGAGGTGGTCTCCGAGGGTGAGCGCGGACTTCTCGGCGTCGGGTACGCGCCGGCGCGGGTCGTGGCGTCGATTGATGCTTCCGCTGCGCCGGTACAGACGTTGCCGGGATCGGCGGAGGATTCGTCTCTGGCCGCCGACCTGCGTGACCTGCTGAAGCGGATCACGGACGTGTTGGACGTGGGGTGCCGGGTCGACGTGGTTGAGGACGACGAGGCCGTGACGGCGTCGCTGACCGGCGGCGACCTCGGTGTCGTGATCGGTCGGCATGGCCAGACAATCGACGCGATCCAGTATCTGGCCAACGCGATCGCCTATCGAGCGTATGGTGACGACCGTAAGGAGGTGGTCGTCGACGCGGCGGGCTACCGGGAGCGGCGCCGCGAAACGCTGGAGGCGCTCGCGATGCGCAGCGCGGACCGCGTCCGGTCGAGCGGCGAGGAGGTCGAGCTCGAGCCGATGTCCTCGGTCGAGCGCCGTATCGTGCACCTCCGATTGCAAGATGAGCCGGGCGTTTCCACGCGCAGCGAGGGCGAGGAGCCCTACCGCTACGTCGTCGTCCAACCGGATTGATGAGCACAGAGATGGACAGGTCTGCCAGACCTGTCCCCGGTTCCGTTGATACCTGGCTCGAGCGTCTGCTCGAGACGCCCGGGCTGACCGGAATCACCGATCCGGTCGAAGCGAGGCGTGTCCACCTGGAGGAGAGCCTTGTGGCAGTTTCCTTCGTCGAGCGGTACTCGGGGCCGGTTGTCGACGTCGGCTCGGGTGGCGGTGCACCGGGACTCCCGATCGCTGCCGCGTTGCCCGACCGCGAGGTCGTCCTTCTAGAGGCGACCCGGCGTAAGTGTGATTTTCTCGAGGCGACCGCGCGCGACTTCCCGAACGTCCGCGTCGTCTGCGGCCGGGCAGAGGAACAAGAGATCGAGCAATTCGGCGTCGCGGTTGCGAAGGCTCTCGCACGGCCGCCCGTGGCGGCGGAGTGGTGTCTACCGCTCGTTGCCGTGGGAGGTGCGGCGATTCTTCTCGTCGGCCCCTCGGCGGAAGCGAGTGCGGTGGCCTATGTCTCGGAACTCATCGGCGGCGGCGAGCCGGAAGAACATCCCGGAGTACTCGTCCTTCCGAAGGTGGCGACAACGCCGCCAGGCTTCCCCCGCCGACCTGGGATTGCGCGAAAACGCCCGCTCGCGTAGGAGGCTGTCCGCCCGCGGGGAAAGAATGACCGGGTGCCCGGACGGGTCTATGCGGTTGCGAATCAGAAGGGCGGGGTCGGCAAGACCACAACGGCTGTCAACCTCGCCGCCTGCCTCGCCGAGGCGGGCGAGCGCGCGCTGGTCGTCGATCTCGACCCGCAGGCGAACGCGACGTCGGGCCTCGGTGAGCGTGCGAACGGGACGTCCAGCTACGACCTGCTCGACGGCGCACCGCTCGACGATCTGGCGAAGCCGACGCGGTTCGAAAATCTCTGGCTCGTCCCTTCGAAGCCCGATCTCGCAGGTGCGGCGGTCGAGCTCGCACGGCGCGAGGACGGAGAGCGGTTTCTTGCCGATTCGCTCGCGGGTGCGGGCGGCCGCTACTCCTTCGTCTTCCTCGATTGCCCGCCGTCGCTGGGGCCGCTCACGGTCAATGCTCTTGCCGCGTCCGACCGCGTGCTGGTCCCGGTGCAGGCCGAGTACTACGCCCTGGAGGGTCTCTCCCAGCTCCTCCGGTCGGTGGACATCATCAAGGCGCGGCTGAACCCGCAGCTTGCGATCGCCGGCGTGCTGTTGACCATGGTCGATGGCCGGACGCGACTCTCGGCAGACGTCGACCAGGAACTGCGTCGGCACCTCGGCGATCTGGTCTTCAAGACGGCTGTGCCGCGATCGGTGCGGCTTGCCGAAGCGCCGAGCCACGGTCTCCCCGCAATCGCCTACGACCGCCGTTCCCCCGGCGCCGAGGCCTACTGGAAGGTGGCGATGGAACTTGTCGAGCGCTCCTAACGAGGCACAACCAGCCAGGCGGGGCCTCGGCCGCGGACTCGAGGTCTTGATCGGTGGTGCTGCGAAGGCTGATCTGACGCACCTCCCAGTCGAGGCGATCCACCCGAATCTGCGCCAGCCGCGCAAGCGTCACGATGCCGAGGCGGCGCACGGACTGGCCGACTCGGTGCGAGCGCAGGGCGTGATTCAGCCCGTCGTCGTCCGTCCGCGGCTCGCCGGCGGCTTCGAGCTCATCGCCGGCGAGCGTCGCTGGCGCGCTGCCCGGGAGGCGGGCCTTCCCACGGTGCCGGCGATTGTCCGCGATGCCGACGACCGAGACTCGCTCCTGCTCGCGCTGGTCGAGAACGTCGCCCGTGAGAACCTCTCGCCCGTAGAGGAGGCGCGCGCCTGCGCGCTGCTCATCGACGAGTTCGGGCTCTCGCTCGGCGATGTCTCCGAGCGAGTCGGCCGCTCGAAGCCGGCAGTGTCCAACCGGATGCGGCTGCTCGAGCTCCCCGACGATGTGCTGGCCATGGTCGAGCGCGAGGAGCTCAGCGAGGGTCATGCACGCGCCGTCCTCGCCGTGCCCGACCAGGACGGGCGGCGCGGGCTCGCCCGTGAGATCGTCAAGACGGGCATGTCGGTCCGGGCCGCGGAGCAGCGTGCCCGCTGGGCCGGCGCGAGGCAGAAGCCGCGGGTGAAGAATGCGGCGGTCGACCCGGTGCTCGCGGGTCGGGCCCGCGCAGCGGCCGAGCGACTCACCCGTCTACCGGTACGCGTGACGCGCGGGCGCCTCGAGATCCAGTTCGCCGACGAGTACGAGCTCGCGGAGCTGGTCGAGGCACTCGAGCGTTACGCGCCGCCTGCCTAGCTGCAGGCGCTTTGCTGCGGCCGACATGGCGGACGCGCGGCTCCGAACGGCCCCGTAACTCAGAGCGCGCGCGCCGAAGGCGCGTTTGCCGAGGCGAGCGAAAAAGCGAAGCGGGCGAAGCCGGGGAAGTGGGCGATCGTGGATTCGAACCACGGACCTCCGCCTTATCAGAGCGGCGCTCTAACCAACTGAGCTAATCGCCCGCGACGCGGAAGTGTAGCGGCGGCGTTACAGGCTTCGCAGGCGGGGAAGCGCCTCCGCTACCTGTGTCGCATCCGCTTCGGCGGTTCCCGGGCGGACGCCGACGATCAGCTCGCGAAAGCCGTTGGTGGCGAAACCCTCCGCCTCCCGGAGCAGCGCCTCGACGTCGGAGTAGAACAGCTGGACTGAGCGTCGTACCGCCGCCGGGTCGCGGCCGACCGCAGCGCAGTGCTCGTCAAGCACACCCGACAGCCTGACTGCCTCCTCGACCTCTCCGGAGGCGAGGTTCCAGACGTCAGCGTGCTCTGAGACGACGCGCAGGGTCTTCCGCTCGCCCGAGCCCCCGATCCAGATCGGCGGGCCAGGCTGCTGGACCGGTTTCGGGTTGGCGACCGCGTCCACGAGGCGGTAGTGGTCGCCGTCGAAGCTCGTCCGGTCCTTGCTCCAGAGGAGCTTGATCATCCGGCACGCCTCCTCCATCCGTGCAATTCGCTGTCCTGCGGTGCCGAACTCGAGGTCGAGCATGGTGTGCTCGTTGTCCGCCCAGGCGGCACCGAGGCCGAATTCGAGCCGTCCGCCGGAGAGGTGGTCGACGGTCACCGCCATCTTGGCCAGTACGCCCGGGTGACGGTACGTGTTGCCGGTGACCATGCAACCGATCCGCACGCGACTGGTTGCTTCCGCCATCGCGCCCAGCAGCGTCCAGCCTTCGAGGACGGGGCCGAGGTTGCCGCGCACGCCGATCGACGCGAAGTGGTCGAAGTTCCAACAGTGGTCGAACCCCGCCTCGTCCGCCATCCGCCAGACGACGCGCATCTCGTCGACGGTCGTGAACTGCGGGGCGAGCTTCAGCCCGATGTGCACCTCGTCCACCACGGAACCCTATGCGTCCGGCGCCTGGCTGCGGCGAACGGTAGGGATCGTTTGCGGCCCAGAGGGCTGGGCTAAGATCAGATCGAGGCTTCGGGTCGATGCACGAGATGCACATCTACGGCGTCAGCTTCGACATCGTCGGCAAGCAGCCGATCGTGCTCCTGAAGACCGCGGACGGGAACAAGTTCCTCCCGATCTGGATCGGTCACTCGGAGGCGGCCGCGATCCTGATGAAGCTGCAGGGCGCAAGCACGCCGCGGCCGCTCACGCACGACCTCGTTACCTCGATGCTGGCCGAGCTCGAGGCGCGCGTGACGCGGATCACCGTCACAGAGCTCCGGGACAACACCTTCTACGCGAGCATCACGATCCAGCAGGACGGGTCGGAGATCGAGGTCGACTCGCGACCGTCTGATGCGATCGCGCTCGCCGTCCGGGCGGAGGCGCCGATTTTCGCCGATGACCGCGTGATCGAAGAGTCGGCGATCGAGTTCGAGGGCGAAGAGGTCAACGAGGAGGAGATCGTTGACGAGTTCCGTAAGTTCCTCGACCAGGTCACGCCCGACGAGTTCGCGGTCGAGGACGAACCCGAAAGCTAGGCGACCTGGCGCTTCGTCAGGTCGAGGATTGCCGCCAGTAGCTCGCGCACGCCCTGTTCGGAGAGCGGACCGCTGTTCGCTGCAGTGAGCTCCTGAAGCATTGCCTGCTCGCGTGCGGGATCGAGGAAACCGATCCCGTGCGACTCTTTCCACGCCTTGATCTGCGTGACCAGCTCGAGACGTACGTTGACCGCCTCGAGGATCGCCCGGTCGGTGTCGGAGACCTTCTTGCGAAGCTCGTCGAGGGTGGGATCGGGCTCGCTCACGGTCGGCCCTGCCACTGTACGTAAACGCGCTTCGACGTTGCCGGAATCGCGATCAGCCGGTACGGCGAGGTCAGCCGTGCGGTGGTGTGATCGCCGAGCGCCGGCGTCACTTCGCGGGCAAGCACGTCGATCGTGCTCCTCCGCTCGGTGATGCGGACGATCCGTACGCCGTAGCCGGTGCTCGACCGCGGGCCGGCGGCGACGAGGATCAGCCGGCGATGCGCGAAGTCGAACGGCGGTACCTTTGGCGGTCCTTGGGGGAAGGTTCGAGCCAGGTAACGCACGACCTGGCGGCGCTTCCAGAACGAGCGCGAGACCGACTTCGGCCAGAGCACGCCCGGCATCTGCGCGGTGACGTCGTCCCAGGCCAGCTGCTTCGACCCGTCATCGACAACCTGGGTCCAGATCACTCCGCCCGCGATCGCGAGCGCAACCGCACCGACGGCGATGAACGTCAGGTTACGAGTAGACGTAGACCGTCTCGCCGTACGGCTCGGAGCCGAACAGGCGGTAGATCACGAAGTTCGGGACGCGGACGCAGCCATGCGAGGCCGGGTATGGCGGTACCGACGGGTTGCCGTGGATCGCATAGCCGCCGACGAAGTACATCGGATCGAGCAGGACGCCCAGCGGGCTCGGGTCGTAGCCGGTCACCTTGCGGTAGATCCCGAATCGGCCCTCCGGCGTGTAGTACCCGGCGATGCCGGCGGTCGAGACCGGTGAGATCAGCGCGACCTTGCCGTCGCGGACGATGTAGAGGACCTGGTGCGACTTGTCGACCTCGATGTGGTCAGCCGGCTCGCTGTACCTCGGGGTGGGGATCCGTGGGTCGTCGAGCTTCGTCCAGAAGGCGGCATCGACAGAGCCGGTTCGCTCGAGCCCCTGGACCTTCTGGAAGGCGTAGACGCTCTGAACGAAGTCGTCCCCGAAGGTCGACGAGAACGACGGCACGAGATAGTGGAGCGCAGCGAGCCTGCGGGCCAGCTCGGTCACCGCCGGGCTCGTCATCCCGATCGACAGATTGGGCGGCCGAAGGGTGGCGGTTAGCTCACGGCTGACGCGGTCGTAGCCGGGCCGGGGCAACGTGGTCACACGGACACGCACCGTCCCGATGTCCCGGGTGCCGAGCGCGACGAGCGCGCTTCCGGCAAAACTTCGGTCGAAGCCGACCTGTCCGCTGCGGATCACCTGGACGCGCACCCGGCCGGCCTGGGCCGGCTCGAGGCTGGCGGCGAGCTTGAGCGGTGCGCCGGCGACGCGGCTGCCGACCAGGGACGCGCGCAGCGAGGGGCGAATGCGGACGGTTACGTCGTTCGACGTCGCCGTCAGCCAGGCGGCATGGAACGGCCCGGGGTTGGCCAGCAGGACTTTGAAGCGGAAGCTGCCGTCCGCGCGCACCCGGGTCGTGGCCACGAGCGTCGAGCCGCGCATGAGCCGTACCCGGGCGTCGGGCGTGGCTGGGCTGATCCGTCCGGCGAAGTCGACCGCGTGGAGGTACGTCGTTGCGGCCGGCCCCTTGAGCGTCAGGACCGGTGCCGGCGTGGTCGTCGCGGGCGCCGAGGCCGGCCAGACGAGCAGCAGCAGAGCCAGGGGAAGGGCACGGCGCACGGCCGAGAAGCATAGTGATGGCTCAGGCTACTCCTGTGACGGCGGCGATCAGGGCGACGGCGTTGAAGGTCGCGTGGACGGCGATACCCGGATACACGCTGTCGGATCGATCGCGGAGCCAGGCGAGCGCGCAGCCGAACACGATCAGGATCGGGAGCCCTTCCAGCAGGCCGTGGGCGAGACCGAAGGTCAGCCCGACCCAGAGGATCGCGGTGAGACGTCCGAGCGGCTCGAGCAGCGAGTAGCCGAGTCCCCGAAAGGTCAGTTCCTCGATCACGGGCGCAGCCGCGACGAAGACGACGAAGTTCACTGCGAACGGCACTGCCCGACTCGAATCCCACCCCTGGGGAGTGAGCCCCTGCTCACGGCCGGGGTTGCTGAACGCCGAGACGACCGCGCTGGCGGCATAGACAGCCACGAAGACGACCAGAACGCCGGTCACCGTCCGGCCCCAGTCCCGCGGGCGCCGGAGGGCGAGCAACGACCAGTCCGGCCGGGCGATCAGGAGGACGACGGCGAGGATAATCGCGTACTGGACGAGACCGGACGCGGCGGTCGAGTACAGGTACGCGGCGTCCTTCGGCGGCTTCCCGCCCGACAGCCGGCCCGCGTAGCCGAGCAGGGCGAGGAACGAGACGAGGATCGCCCACGCGGTCAGCTTGTTGCGGCGGAGAGGCACGGGGTGGGCTTACGACCAGCCTTCGAACGCCGTCGCCAGCGGAGCGGCCGCAAATTTCATCCCCGCCTGCGCAGCCCCCTGCTCGTCCTCGTCCTCGTCGCCGACATGTAGTGCCCGTCCTGGCTGAACCCCGAGCCGCTTCAGGGCGAGCAGGAAGGCGGCCGGGTCGGGCTTCGCCGCCCCGGCCTCAGCGCTCGTCACGACAGCCGAGAAGAGATCGTCGACGCCGAGCCGCTCCAAGTGCTCGGCGAGTCCGACGTCCCAGTTGGAGACGACCGCAAGCGCGAGCCCGCGGGCGCGGAGGGCCGCGAGGGTCTCCAGTGCCCCCGGGACGGCCTCGAACCGAATGGCCGCCATGAACGCGTCGACGAATGACGCCGGCTCGAGCTCGGCCGCGGCTCTACCGAGGAAGACGCCGGTGCAGTCCCGGCGGAGAACTGCAAGCGCCTCGGCGTCACGGCCGCGTACGGCCTCAGGGCGGTAGTAGGCGACTTCCGCGGCGAAGGCTTCGCGGACGAGCTCGGGCTCACGATCGATCCCGCGCTCGGCGAGCGACTGCGTCAGGCTGGGCACCGGATCGACGAGCGTGAGCAGTGTTCCGTAGCCGTCGACCGTGACTGCGTCGAGGTCAGCGAAACGCATTCGGATGGAGCAGACGGGCGACCTGGTCGAGCCCTTCGCCGATCTGTGGGCCGGGGACGAGCAGGTCCGCGTCGAGGACGACGAACCGGCCCTGCCGGACGGCGCGCAACCGGCGCGTCTGGGGATTTCTGCGCAGATCGGCGAGGGTCGTCTTGGTGTCCGAGGTGACGGCATAGATGTCGGGGTCGAGCCGGGCGAGCTCCGCCGGGTCGACCGGGCCCGCTTCCGCGGCGTCGCCTGCGACATTCCTCGCCCGGGCCTCCCGGATGACGTCACCGATCAGCGACTGGTCGGGAGGCGTGGTCATCAGACCCGTGTCGACGAAAACGTCGACGATCGGCGTCGCGGCGAGCGCCGCGTCGACGGCACGTTGCTTGCGCTCGACCCTGCGTACGAGTTTCCGGGCCTGCACCGGCGTTCCGGTGAGCAGGCCGAGCTGGGTGATCGCGCGCTCCACCTGTCGGATCGAGTCCCCCGGTGCGAGGTAGACGTCTGCGTGTGTGGCCGCAGCAATCCGCGAGAGGTCGCGCTCGTTGACGCTGTCGGAGGCGACGATCAGGTCGGGCTTCGCCCGCCTCAGCGTGTCGAGGGCGATGGACTGGGTCGCCGCGACGATCCGGCTCCCTGCGCCGAGTCCGCGCACGATCTGCTCCGACGTGGCATCGAGGACGGCGATCCGCCGGGCCGGCTCCGAGATCGTGATCGGCCGGTCGCCCGTCGTGATCGTCACCGGATAGAGCCCTGCATCGGCGCCGGTCGGCTCCGACCGCTCGCCGCAGGCGCTCGCCCCCACGAGGAGCGCCGCCGCGCACACGGCGACGGCTACGCGACCCACTGCCACAGCGCCCACTGGGTGACGGCCACGCCGAGCATGATCGAGCTGACGACGAGGATCGCGGTGTGCACCCTCGGCCGGCCGCCGATCACGGCGAGCGCCATGAAGCAGGGGAACAGAACGAGTCCGAACCGCGGCATCGACAGCAGCGGCCAGCGCGTGCTCGGAGCACTGAGCGGAATCGCCAGGCTGACGGCGCAGAAGACCCCGTACGGCGCGCCGAACCGGCGCCAGGCGACCACCGTGAGCGCGATCAGGACCACGAGAAAGGCGAAGGCCTCGAGGTTGACCGTCGCCGCCCGCATCGGATCGGTGTCCCGTACCGGCGTCCAGTACACGTGCGTGTGCGAGCCGGAGGCGAGCTGCTCCACGCCCGCCCACGCCGACCGGAGCCCCTCCCAGATTCCGCCGAAGGGGCCTGCGTGCGAGAGGTGCCGGTTCCAGAAGCCCTGCGATCGCGTGAACGCGAATGCGTCGCCTTGGTCGATGCCGAGGTAGAGCGGATAGGCGGCGAAGATCAGCGGCGCGACGCAGAGGCGCAGGAGCGCTCTCCAGCGTTCCGGCTGCCGCCAGGCCATCACCGCCAACGCCGGCAGGAGTGCGACGCCAGCGATCCGTGTCAGCATGGCCAGCCCGGCCGCGACTCCGGCGCCGAGCCAGTTCCGCCGTTCCCCCAGTAGGAAGGCGCCGATCGCGAGCGCGAGGAACATCGACTCGGAGTACACGGCGCCGAGGAACAGTGCCATCGGAAACACGGCGAGGTAGAGCACGGCGCGTCGGGCGCCCTCGGCTCCGATCCGCGTCTCCGTCAGCCGGTAGAGGAGGTGGAACGCTACGAGCGCGGCCGTCAGGGAGATCACGATCCCCGCGACCACGTAATGCCCCCCGAACGCTCGGCCGGCGCCGGCAAGCGTCAGGGGATAGAGCGGATAGAAGGCCGTTGCCGCGTGCTGAGCAGCTCCGTACCCGTGCTCCGCGATGCGCAGGAACCACACGCTGTCCCAGCGCGCCCAGATGTCGGTGACCCAGCCGAGGTCACGCGTCAGCGCCGGGTCGTCCCAGTGCGCGGCGTTCGGGTGGCGGTTGGGCTCGAAGACGAGCCACGCGAAGAGCGCGCCTGCCCAGATCGCCGCCCGGCTCCAGAGGAAGATCCCGACCGCCGGACCTCTGGCGACCGAGACCCGCAACTCCGCGAGGCGGGTGCGAACGCGGGGCTCACGAACCGGCTGAACCTTGTCAGGAGCGCCCACGCGGCCCGATGATACTTCGCAGGTTGCAGCGGATCTTCACACCGGACGAGGCGAACGCTGCGCTCATGGAGTTGCGACCCCTCGTCGAGGAGATGGTTGCGGCGAAGCGTGCGCTCGACGAGGCGCAGGAGCGCGCCGAGGAGGTGAACGCTCGCATCTCAGGGAACGGTGGTGGTCTTCCGCCCGCCGAACTCGCCGAGGTGCACGATCTCGTCAGTCGCCGCGCGACCGCTCTTGCACGGGCGCTCGAGCAGATCCAGTCGCTTGGTGTCGTCGTCAAGGACCTCGATTCGGGTCTCGTCGATTTCCCTTCGGTGCGAGACGGCGAGGACGTGCTGCTCTGCTGGCAGCTCGGCGAGGACGACGTTGCCTTCTGGCATCGCTACGAAGACGGGTACGCGGGCCGCAGGCCGATCTAGGAGGGCTTGGCGAAACATGGCCTATGCCGCCAGGCCGCGCTGGGCGGCGCGCAACGTTTCACCAAGCCCTCCTAGCGCTCTAAGGATCGCCGTGCGTCGCGTCGAATAGAGCAGCCGGATGGCTTTCTGGGAACGCGCAACCATCGCCGCCGTCGTAATCGTGGCCGCGATCGTGCTCGCGAAGGTGGCCGACGCGGCCATGCGCCGTGTGCAGCTGCGTGCCGGCGCCGAGACCCGCTACCGCGTGTTGCGCCGCGCGGTGACTGCGCTGATCATTGTCGTCGCGGCGCTGTCCGCCCTGCTTGTGTTCCCGCAGGTCCGGTCGATTGCGGGAGCGCTGCTCGCGTCGGGTGCGGTGATCGCGATCGTCGTCGGATTCGCTTCGCAGCGGACCCTCGGCAACTTCGTCGCCGGGATCCTGATTGCCTTCACTCAGCCGCTGCGGCTCGGCGACCGAGTCACGTTCGACGGGGCCGAGGGTGTGGTCGAGGAGATCACGCTCACGTACACGTTCATCCGCACGGACGACGACACCCGTCTCGTCATCCCGAACGAGAAGCTGGCCTCGGATACCATCAGGAACGCCACGATCGTCCAGCGCGCCCAGCGAGCAGAGATCACGGTGCAGCTTCCTCTGACTTCCGACCTCGAGCAGGTGATCGGCTTGCTAGACGGCGAGCTGACCGACCAGCGTGAGCCGGAAGTGTTCGTCAGCAGCCTCGACGGCAGCGCGACGATGACCGTGCGCGCGCTTGCCGCCGATGCCTCGAAGGCCGAGCGGCTCCAGCACGACCTCCGCCTGCGGGCGCATCGCTGCCTCCGGGCCGCCGGCCTGTACCACGGGTGAAACCTACGGTTTCCCCAGTGAGCCCCCTTCCGGGCTCCGCCGCTGACTTCGCCAGCGGCGCTCGCGATCGCTTTCACAGCATGCGGTTATGGCCCGCGCCCGCCATGTCGGTCGCGGCGGCGGAAACGTGTCGAAGGATCTGGGAGGGCGACCTGTGAGCCCGTCCCGGGAGCCGCGGCGGAAGGCGGGCGCCGGGCTACCGAACGGCTACGGGCGCCGCCGCCGAGCGCGGGCCCGTGGGCGTCGACACGGGCGCCGCAATGCGGTTGTCGTCCTGTTGGTCCTGCTGTTCGTCGTTCCGGTCGTCCTCGGTCTCGGCGGTTACGCGGCCTGGGCGGGCTTCAGGAGCAGCTGCTCACTCGCCTCGCTCCGGCCCGTGTCGATCGGCGAGAACTCATTCGTGTACGCCGCCGACGGGACGCTGCTCGGGTCGATTCCGGCCGAGCGCAACCGCCAGCCCGTTCCGCTCTCGCGCATCAGTCCCTGGATGGCGAAGGCGGTGATCGCGACCGAAGACCGGCGCTTCTATCAGCACGGCGGGGTGGACTGGTGGGGGATCGGCCGCGCGTTCTGGCGAGACGTCACCAAGGGCAAGGTCGTCGAGGGCGGGTCGTCGATCCCGCAGCAGGTCGTCCGCAACCTCTACATCTCGAACGAGCGGACTTTCCAGCGGAAGGTCAAGGAGACCTGCCTCGCGATCAAGCTCAGCAAGCACTGGTCGAAGGACAGGATCCTGCAGACCTGGATGAACCAGGTGTACTTCGGCAACCACGCCTACGGCGTCGAGGCGGCGGCCCAGACATACTTCTCCCGTCCGGCGCGGAGCCTGAGCATGATGCAGGCAGCGTTGCTGGCCGGTCTGCCGCAGGCGCCATCGACGTACGATCCGATCGGGAACCCTAAGGTCGCTCTCGAGCGCCGCGCGCACGTTCTCCAGTCGATGTACGCCAACGGCGACATCACCTACGCGACATACCAGGCGGGCCTCCGCGACCCGAGCCTGCACCTGAAGCCCGGCCGCCTCTACACGACGATCCGCGAGCCCTACTTCTTCAGCTACGTCCGCGATCAGCTGATCAAGAAGTACGGCGAGCGGACCGTGGAGTCGGGAGGCCTCCGCGTGTACACGACGATCGACCCGGCGTTCCAGCGGGCCGCGAAGAAGGCGATCACCGACACCCTCTACCTCAAGGACGATCCGGCTGCGGCAGTCGTCTCGATCAACCCTGCGAACGGAGCGATCAGAGCGATGACCGCCAGCTACCCCGGGCGTGTGCAGAACGAGTTCAACCTCGTCGCCCAGGCGAAGCGACAAGCCGGGTCGACTTTCAAGACCTTCGTGTTGACGCAGGCGGTCGACGACGGGATGAACCCGGCGAGCACGAGTTACGTGTCTGCACCGTTTTCCTACCAGCCCGACCCGTCGGTGCCGGCCTGGGACGTCTCCACGTACAGCCACACGTACTCGGGGCTGATCTCCGTGCAGCAGGCCACGCTCCAGTCCGACAACACCGTCTACGCGAAGCTGACCCTGGACGTCGGTCCGCAGAACGTCGCCGACATGGCCCACAAGCTCGGGGTGCAGAGCGTGCTGAAGCCGGTTCCGTCGATCGGGCTCGGTTCCAATGCCGTGTCGCCGCTCGACATGGCCTCGGCGTACGCGACGCTCGCCTCCGGCGGGATCTACTCGCGACCGATGGCGATTCGGCGCGTGATCCTCGCCAACGGGAAGGAGGACGACAAGGCCGGCTGGGGCCAGGCGGAGCGCGACCGGGTGATCCCGGACTGGGTTGCAGCGACGGTCACGGACATCCTCCGCCAGAACGTCCTCTACGGAACCGGCACGGGCGCGAACTTCGGCCGTCCAGCCGCCGGGAAGACGGGGACGACCGACGACCACGCGGACGCCTGGTTCTGCGGCTATCTGCCGAACCTCGAGGCGACCGTCTGGGTCGGCTACCCGCAGGGGGAGATCCCGATGGAGAACGTGCACGGCATCGCTGTCGCAGGCGGCAGCTTCCCCGCCGAGATCTGGCGGCGGTTCATGGAGCAGGCGGTGCGCTACTCGCCGGCGCGGGATTTCCAGAGTCCGACCACGCCGCCGCAGTGGCGTGATTTCCACCAGGGCCCCTGGGCGTTCGCGGGCGCGGTTCCCGAGACGACCACCACGACGACGACCACGACGGCGACCACGACCCGCACTGCGCGGACGACGACCGAGGAGGCGACGGTCGAGGTCGAGCCCACGACGGCGCCGACCACGACCACCGCCCCGCCGCCTCCACCGTCGACCACCGTGCCGCCTGCTACCACCACCCCACCACCTCCGCCGACGCTCCCGCCGCCGACGACCGAGGCGACGACGACGATCGGCGGTCCGGCAATTCCTTAGTGGAGCACTAGCGAGTGCCCCGCTCGACGGCGCTGCGGGCGACGGTGCTCGCCACTCCGCTCCTGCTCGGCGCGCTGGCAGTGCCGAGCGGCGGCCTCTTCCGGGGCGCGAAATTCCGGGACCTTCATCTCTACCGCCAGTACGGCGACGCGCTGCTCGTGGGACACCTGCCGTACCGCGACGTGTTCGTCGAGTACCCGCCGGGAGCGATCCCGCTCTTCACCGGGCCGTCGCTGGCGCCGAACGGTGCCTACGACGCCATCTTCAAGGTCCTGATGACGCTCTGCTGCATCGGGGCGATCTATTGCGCGTGCTTCGCACTCGAGCGCTCAGGGTCGCCGGCGACGGCGATCTGGACCGCCGCGCTCTTCCTTGCTCTTTCTCCGATCGCGCTCGGCCCGGTCTCGTTGAACACCTACGACGCCTGGCC
>JBKPPY010000017.1:0-25014 GCA_046733845.1 Actinomycetota bacterium
CCGTTCCAGGCTTCGCCGTGCCCTGGTGTCGATCGGGATCGGGTCCGGGCCCATGCCGGAGGCGCCGACCATCCAGGCCGCTCGAGCGGTCACCGACTGGAGGTCACTGCCGACGCCGTTCGAGTTCTCGCCGTAGAAGACCTGTTCCGCCGCGAGCGCGCCCAACGTCCAGGCGAGCTTGGCCATTTCCTCGCTCTTCCAGGAGGTGAACCGCTCTTCCTTCTCGAGGGCCTGGTGATGCCCTCCGCTGCCCCCGCTTCGCGGGCGAATGGTGAGCCGGGTCGACTCGAGGCCCTTGAGCAGGACGTGTGCAGTGGCCGCGTGGCCGGCTTCGTGGATGGCCACCGAGCGGGTCTCCTCGGGAATGTACTCGAGGCCGACAGCCGTCCCAGCCTCGACCGTTGTCATTGCCTCGATGATGTCATCGCGCGTGAAGCTTGCACGGCCCTCGTGGTGCGCTTGGGTGAGCGCCATCGAGCAGACTTGTTCGACCATCGCCGGCGAGTAGCCCGAGGTGATCCGGGCGAGCTCGTCCCGCGCCCCTTCCGTGTCGAGCTCCGGGTCGTGGGCGACCTTGCCGAGGTAGAGGTTGAAGACGTCCTCGCGGTCGCGCTTCGTCGGCGTCCTGAACCAGACGTGGCGGCCCATGCGGCCAGGGCGCCGGAGCGCCGGGTCGAGCGCGTCCAGCGGCACGTTCGTCGCCCCGATGAAGTAGATCTGGTTCCCGGCAGGCTGCGCCGGCGGCAGCCGCAGGCGGACGTTGCCGAGTCGGCGCGGGACGACGTACGTCGCGTCCAGGAAGTTGTTGATCCGGTTCGTCCAGAACCGCCGCCAGAAAGGCGGGTTGTCGATCCCGTCCATCGTTACCAGCAGCTGGTTGAGCGCCATGCTGCCCATGCCGCCCATCATGCCCGGGAAGGCCTGGTAGACGGTCCCGGCGAAACGGGCGTACCAGGCGGGAGAGGGCGGCGATGGCTCGCGCTGCGCGAAGATCCGCTCGCGCCATCCCCGGGTCTCGAGGATGAGGTCTCCGGTCAGCCCCGCGTACGGGCCGTAGAAGTAGTTGTCGTCGAACCTGCCGCTCGCCGGGATCGTCAACGACTGTGCGCCGCCGAGGGAGGCTCGGCGCATCCCGACGGCGTCGATCTCGTCGATGAAGACGATGCACTGGCCGCCCCATTTCGCCGCGAGCCGCCTCGCCTTGCGGGCGAGAAACCGGACGATCAGCACGTCGATTCCGATGAATGTCTGCGCGAAACCGGAACCGGGGACGGTGACGAACGGCGAGTTGAACCCGGTCGCGATCGCCTTCGCGAGCATCGTCTTGCCGGTTCCGGGAGGCCCGTGGAAGAGGATGCCGCGCTCGCGGCGGCCGCCCGCCTGTTCGAACGCCTCGCCCGACTGCCAGAGGTTGACGATCCGACGGACCTCTTCCTTCGCTTCCGCCTGACCGCGTACGTCCTCGAGCTTCACGCCCCAGTTCGCGTCGCCGGGCTCGAAGCCCCGGATCTGCGAGATACCCATCAGCATCATCGGGCCCATGAAGATCAGGAAGTTGGCGAAGAAGAGGAAGACGACGAAGATCAGCTGCGTCCAGAACGTCTTCGTGCTGACCGCATGCCAGAACCCGGTCGCCATCGAGGTCGCGGTTCCCCACCAGGTGACGTCCTCGCCGAACAGCCATTGCACGACGAACACGATCGTGATCAGGACAGCGATGGTCAGGAAGAACTTGAAGACCGAGTGCCAGAACCAGGCGCGCCGACGGTTGAGCACGTCCTCCTCGCGAACGCGGGCATCGTCGACCGCGAACAGGCTCGGCCAGGGAATGAAGCGCCGGAAGATGAGATCGAGCAGGCCGCGGAATGCGAACACCGCGAGCGCGGTTGCGACGAGCGCCCAGCCGAAGGAGACGTCCTTGACCTGCCAGAGCCACAGGAAGGCCGCCGGGGCGCAGACGACCGCGACCACCGTTGCCGACCGTCGAAGCGCACGCCACTGGTCGTTCAGTGCGCGGTGTTCTTCGGGGGCCGAGAGCGCAGGCGGCTGCACGGCATCGTCTGCACTACTCATTTTCGATCTGTAAAGACGCGCATTCGGGTGGGAGAGTTAGCCTGACAGGCGTGCACGCGCACGACCACACCGCCCGTCTGGAGGGCGATCGGAAGCTCCTGATCGGCGCGCTCGTGCTGATCGTGGGCCTGATGGTCGGCGAGATCGTCGCCGGCATCCTCGCCGGGTCGCTCGCCCTCCTCGCCGACGCCGGGCACCTTGTCTCGGACGCGCTCGCGCTCGGCTTCGCAATCGTCGCAGCCACCCTCGCGGCGCGACCGGCGCACGGGCGCTGGACGTACGGTCTCGGCCGCCTCGAGATCTTGTCCGCGCAGGCGAACGGCCTGCTCCTCGGGCTCGTCGGCATCTGGATTGTGTACGGCGCGATTCGGCGCCTGGTTTCGCCGGTCGACGTGCACGGCGGTGTCGTGCTCGTGGTCGCGCTGGCGGGGATCGTCGTGAACCTAGCCGCGACCGGGCTCCTCTCGCGCGCGAGCCGCGAGAGCATGAACGTCCGCGGGGCGTTCCTCCACGTCGCCACCGACCTGCTCGCCTTCGTCGGAACGGCGGTCGCGGGACTGGTCGTGTTGCTGACCGGCTGGGACCGCGTCGACCCGATCGCAGGGCTGCTCGTCGCCGCGCTGATGTTCTGGGCTGCGTTCGGGCTCATTCGTGATGCGACGCACGTATTCCTCGAAGCGTCGCCGGTAAACATCGACCCTGACGACGTCGCCCGCGCGATCGTCGCCGTTCCCGACGTCCGCGAAGTCCACGACCTGCACGTCTGGACGCTGACGAGCGGGTTTCCGGTGGTCTCGGCGCACGTCCTCGTCGCGCCGGGCGCGGACTGCCACGGTCTCCGGCGCGACCTGGAGGCGCTGCTGGCCGAGCGGTACGGGCTCGATCACTCGACCCTCCAGGTCGAGCATGTCCCCGGCACGGTGAGGCTCGGTCCGTCCTTCCGGCGGCGCGCGCCGCTCAAACAGTAGATTCCGGCAGTGCCAGCGATCTCCCTCGACGGCAAGACTGCCATCGTCACCGGCGCCTCCAGCGGCTTCGGCAAGGTGACCGCGAAGGCACTCCAGGAGGCGGGGGTCAAGGTCGCGGCCGGCGCCCGGCGGGTGCAGCTGCTCGAGGGCGACTTCGTCCACGAGCTGGACGTGACCGACCCGGCGAGCTGCGCGGCGTTCGTCTCGGCGGCGACCGACGCGCTCGGCGGCGGCGTCGACATCCTCGTCAACAACGCGGGCGGCGCGCTCGGCCGCTACCCGTTCTGGGAGTCGAACGAGGAGGACGAGGAGTGGATGATCGAATCGAACGTCCACGGCGTGATGCGGATGACGCGCCTCTGCCTGCCGCACATCCGCGACGGCGGCCACATCGTCAACATCGACTCGATCGCCGGCCGCGCCGCCTACGAGAACGCCGCCGTGTACTGCGCGGTGAAGGCAGCGTCGGCGATGTTCAGCCAGGCGCTTCGCGAGGATCTCCTCGGCCGGCCGATCCGGGTGACCGCGCTCGCGCCGGGACTGGCTGAGACCAACTTCTCGCTCGTCCGTTTCAAGGGCGACGAGGAGAAGGCGAAGGCGGTCTACCAGGGCGTCGAGCCGCTGACCGCCGAGGACATCGCCGACTGCATCCTCTTCGCGCTGACGAGGCCGCTGCACGTGAACGTGGACGAGATCGTCGTCAAGGCGCTCGCGCAGACTGGCGGAGGACGGATCCTCCGGACGACGTAACCGTTTCTCCAAAGGGGGAAATGGCATGGCGCTCACGATCCTCGAAGGCTCGACGTTCTGCATCAGCGACGAGCGCGGCGACATCCTCGAGCAGACCGGCGGGTTCTTCGCCCGTGACACGCGGTTCCTGTCCGTCTTCCGGCTGACGCTGAACGGTGAGGCGCCGCTCCTGCTCTCGTCGGGGAAGGTCGACTACTTCTCGGCGGCGTTCTACCTACGCAACCCCTCGGTCGACGGGCTGCCGCCCGACTCGATCGCGATCGTGCGCGAGCGGTTCGTCTCAGAGGCGCTCCAGGAGCGGATCGTGGTCGAGAACGTCGCCAGCGAGCCGGTCTCGTTCGAGCTCGCCGTCCACGTCGGCAGCGACTTCGCCGACATCTTCGCGGTGAAGGAGTACGACTTTGCGCTCGGCGACCCGCAGCGGGCGAAGCCGCTTCCCTCGCCGGCCCCGCTCAGGTTCGACTCCGACAACGGCCGATTCGTGATCGACGATCCGGAGGACGGCGCGTTCACGCAGGTCGCCTTCTCGAAGCCGGGCGTCGTCCATGCGGGGACGATGGCCTACCGGGTCGAGCTCGGGCCCCGTGCCTGCTGGGAGGTGACCGTCGACGTCGTCCCGAGCGGCAGTCGCCGTCCCAAGGTGGCGAGACGCGTCAGCCCGAGCATGTTCGGCGAGGAGCGCGCCCGCGTCAGCGACTCGTTGACCGCGTGGCAGCTTCGCGTTCCGCGGCTCGAGGCGAGCTGGGATGCGCTTCGGCACACGTTCGGCCGTTCGGTGTCGGATCTCGCGTCACTCCGTATGCGCGGGGGAGATGGGGGCCTCGCTCGCCTGCCCGCCGCAGGGATGCCGTGGTTCATGACCGTGTTCGGCCGCGACACGCTGATCACGTCGTTCCAGACGCTGATGTTCGGGCCCGAGCTCGCCATCGGCGCGCTCGAGGTGCTCGCCGAGCTCCAGGCCCTCGAGGACGATCCCGAAACCGACGCCGAGCCGGGCAAGATCGTCCACGAGGTTCGACACGGGAAGGCGGCGAAGGTCTGGTTCCACCGGTACTACGGCACCGTCGACGCAACGCCGCTCTACCTCGTGCTGCTCTCCGAGGTCTGGCGCTGGACCGGCGACGCGGCGCTCGCCGAGCAGCTTCGGGACCCCGCGCTACGCGCGCTCGTGTGGATCGACGAGCACGGCGACCGCGACGGCGACGGCTTCGTCGAGTACCGGCGTCGCACCGAACGCGGCCTCGAGAACCAGTCGTGGAAGGACTCCGGCGACTCGCAGCGCTTCGCCGACGGGCGCCTCGCGGAAGCGCCGATCGCCCCGTGCGAGGTTCAGGGGTACGTCTACGACGCAAAGAGGCGGATCGCCGAGCTCGCCCGCGAGGCCTGGGGCGACGATGTGCTCGCCCGTCGGCTCGACGAGGAGGCCGACCGGCTTCGCGCGCGCTTCAACGAGGCGTTCTGGATCGAGGACCGCGGCGGCTTCTACGCGCTCGCGCTCGACGCCGAGAAGGAACGAGTCGACTCACTGTGCTCGAACATGGGCCACCTGCTGTGGAGCGGGATCGTCCCCGACGATCGTGCTCCTGCCGTCGTCGCGTCGCTGATGGACGACCTGCTCTGGTCCGGGTGGGGCGTGCGGACGATGTCCACCGAGGATGTCGCCTACAGCCCGCTCTCGTACCACAACGGCACCGTCTGGCCCCACGACAACTCGCTGATCGCCGCCGGCCTGGCGCGCTACGGCTATCGCGAGGAGGCGCTGCGGATCGTGCAGCAGATGCTGGAAGCGGCGGCGTACTTCGACTTCGAGCTCCCCGAGGTTTTCGCCGGCCTGCCTCGGCAGACGACCCTGTTCCCGATCGCGTATCCGACCGCCGCGCGGCCGCAGGCCTGGGCGGCCGGTACCCCCGTGCTCCTGCTCCAGGTGCTCCTCGGCCTCCGTCCCGACCACCGTGGCAGGAGCCTGGAGAGCACTGCCGGAGACGAGCAGCTGCCGGCCTGGGCAGGGTCACTGCGGCTGGCCGGGGTGCGCGCGTTCGACCGCTCCTGGAACGTCCACCTCGAAGGCGGACGCGTTCGGGTGGAGGAGGCATGAGCGACCAGCCGCTGCGGATCGCAGTGATCAGCCCCGTCTGGTTCCCGGTGCCGCCGACCGGCTACGGCGGAATCGAGTGGATCGTGTGGCTGCTTGCCGACGGGCTGGTCGAGGCGGGCCACGAGGTGACGCTCTTCGCGTCGGGCGACTCGCACACCAAGGCGACGCTCGCGTCTGTCTTTCCGACCGCGCCGAGCGCGCGCATCGGCCAGACGCTTCCGGAGCTCCAGCATTGCCTGGCCGCGTACGGGCGGGCCGACGAGTTCGATGTGATCAACGACCACTCGGGCCTGCCTGCGGCGGCGATCGGCGGCCTGATCGACTCGCCGGTTCTGCACACGATCCACGGACCGCTGGACGGAGAGGGTGGCGTGATCTACGAGCAGATCGCGCAGGTGGCACCCGGGATCGGGTTCATCTCGATCTCGATGAACCAGCGCAAGCCGAAGCCGCACTTCCCTTGGGTGGCGAACTGCCCGAACGCGCTCGACTTCTCGCTCTACCCGGTGAAACCGCATCGCGGCGACTACCTCCTGTTCGTCGGCCGGATGAGCCCGGACAAGGGCTGCCACCGCGCGATCGACGTTGCCTTCAGCGCGGGTCTGCCGCTGAAGATCGCCGGCAAGAAGCGCGAACCGCTGGAGCAGCAGTACTTCGACGAGTTCGTCGCCCCGCACCTGTCCGACGAGATCGAGTATCTCGGTGAGGTCACGCACGGAGAGAAGGTCGAGCTCCTCCAGAACGCGCGGGCGACGCTGTTCCCGATCGAGTGGGAGGAGCCGTTCGGCCTCGTCATGATCGAGTCGATGGCGTGCGGGACGCCGGTGATCGCCACACGCTGGGGCGCAGTGCCGGAGGTGATCGAGCATGGCCGGAGCGGCGTCATCGTCGACGACTACCGGCTGATGGCGGCGGCGATCGAGGAGGCCGACCTGCTCGACCCGCTGGAGCTCGTCCGCTACGCCCAGCAGCACTTCTCGCCCGAGCGCATGGTCGGCGACTACCTGCGTGCGTTCAAGGCGGTACTCGATCGCTAGATTGGGGACGTGGCCACCGACTCGATCCGCGCGCTCCTGACCGATGCGTTTCCGGACGCCTCCGAGCTGGACGTCGAAGACCGCACCGGGACGGGCGACCACTTTCAGGTGACGGTGGCGAGCCCGCGCTTCGAGGGGCTATCGCTCCTCGAGCAGCACCGGCTCGTCAACGAGGCGCTGGCCGCACCGCTTGCCGACGGCACAATCCACGAGTTGAGGATCAAGACGAAGGGAGCAGCGTGAGCGAGCTGAACGCGAACATCCGGCAGGTGATCGAGGGCGAGGACGTCGCCCTGTTCATGAAGGGGACGCCGCAGATGGTCATGTGCGGCAACTCGATGCGCGCGCTCGAGGCGCTCCGCCGCGCAGGAGCACCGATCACGGCCGTCGACGTCCTCCCCGACCCGGCGATCCGGCAGGAGCTTTCCGCCCAGTCGGGGTGGCCGACGATCCCGCAGGTATTCGTCCGCGGGGAGCTGGTCGGCGGCGCCGACATCGTCGAGGAGCTCGAGGCGTCCGGCGAGCTCGAGCGCACGCTCGAGGAGAAGCTCGGCCCGGGCTACCGCGACGAGCGCGAGGAGAAGACGCTCGCGGTCACTTCCTTCGCAACTCCCTGACGTCTCGGACGGCGAACACCGGCAGCGTCGCCACGATCACGAGCGACGCGGCGGCGTAGAGCGTCGTCGACGTCCCGATTGCGTCGGCCACCGGGCCGATCACCGCGAGCCCCAACGGCACGAGGCAGATCGAGCCGAGGGCGTCGTACGCGTAGAGCCGCGAGAGCATGTGCTCGGGGATCTGCTGCTGCATGGTCGTGTCCCAGCAGACGGCGAAGACCTCGAGGCCGAGGCCCGAGACGAAGGCACCCGCCGCGACCGCGCCGGCCGCCGCCGGCGGCGCGAGCAGCAGGAGCGGGAGCGCCAGCACGAGCGTCGAGAAGGGCGCGACCAGCAGCATCCGCTGCGGTCGTGCGCGCAGCATCACCAGCCCGCCCCCGATGAGACCGGCCGCCTCGGCTCCGAGGATCAGTCCCCAGGTGCGCGCCCCGCCATAGTGGACCTTCGCCTGCGCGGGCCCGAGCACCTGGAAGGCGCCGACGAAGACCGCGTTCAGGATCGAGAACTGCGCGACGATCGACCAGAGCCAGGCTCGCGAGCGGAAGGCATTCCAGCCCTCGGCCAGCTCCCGGACGATGCTCGGCGTGTGCTCGCGGATGATCTCCGGCAAGCTCAGCATCGACGTGAACAGCGCGGCGACGCCGAAGCTCGCCGCGTCGATTGCGATCGCCCAGCCCGGGCCTGCGACCGCGACGAGCGCTCCGCCGAGCGCCGCGCCGAGGACGTTGGCGGCGTTCAGCGCAAGACGGAGCAGCGCGTTCGCCTGCTGGATCATCGCCTCGGCACCGTCTGCGGAACGATCCCCTGCGATGCGGGGAAGAAGAACGCGGCCGAGGTGCCGTTCAGCACGCTGAGGACGACCACCTCCCAGAGGTCCGCGTTGCCCGTGAGCAGGAGAGCCGCGAGGATGCCCTGCGTCGCCATGCTGGCGACGTTCGAGATGACCATGACCGCGTGGCGCGGAAGCCGGTCGGCGATCACCCCGCCGAGGAGGATGAACACGGCCTGCGGAATGGCGCGGGCGGCCAGGACCAGGCCGAGCTCGGTCCTCGAGCCGTGCAGGCTGTCGAGGACCGCGAAGGCCAGGCCGATCGGAGCCATCGCGCTCCCGATGAACGACGACGCCCGCGCCGCGTAGAGCAGGCGGAATGGGCGCTCGCCGAGTGGCCCTAGGCGAGCTGCGACCGCTTGTCCCAGTAGCGCTTCATCCCGAGATAGCAGTGCCAAAGCGGCGCCGCGCGCTGCCAGTGGCCTGCCTCTTCCTCGCCGACGGCGGCTTCGAGGTCGCGGCGTGCGGCGTCGATCCAGGCCTCCTGATCGAGTCCCTGGCGGCCGCGCTCCGCCCACTTCGTGAGCTCCTCGCGCAGGATCGTGAGGTGCTCCGACGGCGACTCGGCGACGCCGAAATGGATCAGGGCGAGGCGCTCCGGCCGGCGCCGCTCGATCTCCTCGAAGGTCCGGAACCAGGCCTCGACATCACACTCGGGCGGCGGGCACACGGGCTGCGCATACCGAGCAGGCTGGATCCGGACACCGGCGGCGTCGCCCGCGTACAGCGTCCCGTCGGAATGGAGGTAACAGACGTGGTGCGATGCATGGCCGGGCGACGGGAAGCAGTCCAGGCCGACGACCCGGTCGGTTGTGAGTTCGACGTTCTCCGCCGGCACCGGGGCAAGCTCGCCCCAGAGGACGTCGAACGCGTCGCCGTAGAGCCTGCGCGCGCTCGCCTCCAAGCGGGACGGATCGACGACGTGCGGAGCGCCGATCTCGGACACGTGCACGCGCAATTCCGGGTGCTCGCGGACTAGCGCTCCGGCGCCGCCCGCGTGGTCGAGGTGGATGTGGGAGAGGAGCAGATGACGGATGTCGGTCAGCTCGAGCCCACGGTCGGCAAGCGCCGCCTTCAGGGTTGGGAGGCAGGTGGTCGGGCCGCAGTCGTGCAACGCGAGACCGTCATCGGTCTCGAGCAGGTAACAGCCGACCACACGGTCGGTCTGGTGGTGGAGGTCGATCAAATCGGGGGCGCCCATGGGACGCCTCCGATCCTACGCGGGGCGCGCCGCCCGGCTTGGGTGTCGCGGCGCCGGGCGAACTCGTGCGGAGCGAGATCCATCCCGCATCAGTCCACAGGCAGTGGACGGATCGTCACGCTTCTTTCACACCCAGGTCTCAGAGACTGGGGCGCAACCGCTGGAAGTACGCCAACGCCCGGAGGACCTGTGGACGAAGTGTTCCAAGAACGTTTCACCCCCGGTCTCAGAGACCGGGGTGGGGCGTTTCGAAGCCCAGGCCGGAAAGGGACTAGGCGGTCGCGGCCGAGCGGACCAGCGCGGCCTCGAGGTCGGCGACAAGGTCGTCCACCGACTCGATCCCCACGGAGAGCCGCACCAGGTTGGGCGGCGACGCGAACGGCGCGTCCGAGGTGGAGGCGTGGGTCATCGCCGACGGCACCTCGATCAGGCTCTCGACGCCCCCCAGGCTCTCGGCCAGCTTCCAAATCCTCGTCCGAGCGACGAGCGCGACCGCATCGTCGACGCTCGTGGCGAGGAACGAGACCATCCCCCCGAAATCGGACATCTGCCGTGAGGCGACGTCGTGGCCCGGGTGGCTTGCGAGACCCGGGTACAGAACGCGCTCGACCTGCGGATGCCCGTCGAGGAACTCGGCCACTGCGCGCGCGTTCTCGCAGTGCCGCTGCATCCGGAGTGCGAGCGTCTTCAGTCCTCGCAGGACGAGCCACGCGTCGAACGGCCCAGGAACCGCCCCGAGCGAGTTCTGGAGAAACCCGAGCCGTTCGGCGACCGTCGGATCGTTCGTTGCAGCGAAACCGCCGACGAGATCAGAGTGGCCGCCGAGGTACTTCGTCGTCGAGTGGACGACGATGTCGGCGCCAAGCTCGAGCGGGCGCTGGAGGTAGGGCGTTGCGAACGTGTTGTCGACCACGACGACGGCGCCCGCTGCGTGCGCCGCCTCCGCCACCGCCGCGATGTCCACCAGGTTCAGCAGCGGATTGGTCGGCGTCTCGAGCCAGACGAGCCGAGTCTTGCCATCGATCGCGTCGACCACGCGGTCGTGCGGCGCGAACTCGAACCGGTACCCCTTCGGCTCGTACACCTTCGAGAACAGCCGGTACGTCCCGCCGTAGACGTCGTTCACGGCGACCACCCGTTCGCCCGGTGAGATCAGGTGCATGACGGTCGTCGTCGCGCCCATCCCGGACGAGTACGCGAAGCCAAACAACGCGCTCTCCAAGGAGGCGAGGCACGTCTCGAGGGCCCGTCTGGTCGGATTCGCCGTCCGCGAATAGTCGTACCCCTTGTGCTCTCCGACCGCCTCCTGCGCGTATGTGGAGGTCTGGTAGATCGGGACGGTGACCGCGCCCGTGGCCGGATCCGGCTCCTGACCCTCGTGAATCGCGCGCGTCTCGAAATCCATCAGGCGATCGTAGCTCCGAGCCAGCGCGCCAGGCTCTTCAGCGGCCGGTCGAGCGACACGGGCCGCACACCGTCCTCCCACCAGACGCCTCGAACGTGCAGGAGACCGGCGTTGCGGTCGTGGACGGGCTCGATCCGGCCGATGATGCGGTCGCCGCGGAGGATGGGGAGGACGTAGTAGCCGTATTCGCGCTTCCGGGCCGGGACGTACATCTCGAGGCGGTAATGGAAGCCCCACAGCGCCGCCGCGCGGTTGCGGTCGGAGACGAGCCGGTCGAACGGAGACAGGAAGGTCACGCGCTTATCCGGCACAGGCCCGTCGCTTGCGTTCGGATGAGCGACCAGGCGGCCCTTCCGCAGCAGCACGCCCTGGGAGCGGAAGCGTTTCTCCTCCAAGCGACGCCGCGCCTCTGGCCAGGTGATGCGCTCGCACGCCGGGTACCACCGCTCGGCGAGATCCCAGAGCCTCTGTCCCTGCCGCCGGCCGACGACGGCGACCTCGCCGCGGTCGGCGAGGATCATCAGCATCAACGCCATTTTCCGCTCGCCCCACCAGCGGTGCGGCTCGCGGCGGGTGGTCGCGTGGTCTTCGATCTCCCGTGAGAGCAGCGGCCCGCGGCGCTCCAGTTCGCGCACCACGTAGCGCCGAATCGCGGCGTTCTCCTTCAGGAACGCGGCGATCCGCCGCTCGCGGGCGTTGTCCTCGCGTCTGCGTCTCATCCGCGCGACGAGCAGCGGCAGGTCCTCGACCGGGTAGATGAACGCGTCGACCTCGACGAGCTTCCGTTCCTTCCAGATCAGCCGCTCGAGCCTTTCGCGGTCGAATGGGCCGAGGCGGCTCCAGAGGACGAGGTACTGCGGCGGGGCGACCGTCGAGATCGGATCGATCTGGAGGAACCCCAATCGGCGGACGGTGTCGAGCACCCCGGTCGCCGAACCGTCGAGCAGCTGGGCACGGACGGCCAGCCGTCGTGCCTCTTCGACCGAAACCTCGCTCATTAACGGCTCGACCAGGCGACGCGCTCGAGCTCGAGCACGCGGGCGAGGCGGTCGAGCGCCTTCTCCAACGCGGTCTCGAACGCGCCCGAGCGGCGCACCTGCGGTTCCAGGTGAAAGGCACGGACGCGGAGAACGCCCTCCGGCCGGTCTGCCTTCAGGTCGGCCCGCCCGACCAGACGATCCCTGTACAGAAACGGCAGCACGTAGTAGCCGTATACCCGTTGCGGCGCCGGCTTGTAGACCTCGATTACGTGCAAGAACCCGAAGAGCCGCTCCAGGAACGACCGGTCCCAGACCAGGTTGTCGAACGGACAGACGAGCACGCCACCGTTCGGTGAGCCCTCGATCTCCGTGGCGGCGGGCACGACCACCGGCGCGCCGCCGTCGTCGACCGCCAACCGCCGGACGAGGCCGTCGGCCACGAGGGCGTCGACGATCGGTCGCATTGCCTTCGCTCCGCCCTGGAAGCGGCAGTGCTCGGCGATTCCAGACTCGGTCAACGCGCCGCGGCCCTGGATCGCCCTCAGCGCGTAGCCACGACGAAACTCCTCTTCGGACGGCACAGGGGCCTCCAGCTGCTCGCGAGGGATCACCCGCTCTGGCAGGTCGTACAGCCTCTGGAATCCGTCACGCCCGGCGACCGCCACGTCGCCCGCAGCGAACAGGTCCTCGAGGATCCGCTTCTCCGGCTTCCAGTTCCACATCCCTCCTCCGCCGCCGCCTTCGAAGAACCGGGTCGGCAGCGCCCCGTTGATCCGGAGCGCGTCGAGCACCCGCGCCTTCACCTCAGGGTCGTGGTCGTGCTTCCGGCCCCACCAGTGCCGCTCGCGTAGGTGCTCCATCCGTCGCTTGAACAGCGGGTAGTCCTCGATCGGGACGAGGCACGCCTCGTGTGCCCAGTACTCGAAGATCCGGCCCGTCTTCAGCAGCCTCGAGACCGCCGACTCCGGGTAATGGCCGATCCGCGAGCCGAGCGTCAGTCGATGCGCACGGCCGACAGTCGAGATCGAGTCGAGCTGGACGCAGCCGAGCCGGCGGACGGTGGCGGCGACGTCGTCCGCCCGAGCCCGCCGAAAGCGGGTTGCGTACCGCTGGTGCGCGACGAGGTACCGCCGCAGCGCCGCGACCGAGATGGTCTCCATGGTGCGGCTGCCTACGCCTCGAGCGGGATGTAGCCCGGAACCGCCGCCACCCGCGCGATCCACGCCTGGACGTTCGGGTACTGCCCGAGGTCGAAGTCGCCCTCCTCGGCGAGATGCGCATACGCGTAGAGCGAGATGTCGGCGATCGTGAACCCGTCGCCGACGAGCCAGTTGCGATCCTCGAGGTGGCCGTCCAGCGCCGCCAGGGCACGGTTACCGCCGCGCCACTTGGCCTCGAGCTCGGCCGCGTACTTCTCCCGCTCGCCCAGGAGCGCGATCCAGAAGCGTGCAACCGCGATCGTCGGCTCGAGCTCGTACTGCTCGAAGAACATCCACTGGAGGACGCGCGCCCGTGCCAGCGGATCGGCCGGCACGTACGCTGAGCCGTCGCCGAAGCACCAGAGGATCGCGTTCGACTCGGCCAGGTGCTCGCCGTTGTCCAGCTCGAGCGTCGGCACCCGGAGTGCCGGATTCTTTCCGCCGAGGATCTCGGGCCGGTTCGAGCGGTCGAAGACGTCCACCTCGACCCGCTCGTACTCGATCCCGCGTAGCGCGAGGATCTGCCGTACCTTCCAGCAGTTGCCCGACAACTGCGAGTTGTAGAGGCGCATGTGATTAGGAACGCCGGTAGCGGCTCGACACTTCCTCGGCGAGCGGCATCCCGGCGGCGCGCGTCACACGGTCGAGCTCGTCGAGGTCGAAGGGAACCCTGTGGAACTCGACCGAGGCGGCCTCGACGATCGCGTACGACGCCCACGGGTCGAAGCGGAAGTCCTCCTCCGGCTGGAGGTGGTCGTAGCCGAGCCCGACGCTGCCCGGATTGACGTAGATCGCTTTTTCCGATCCGCCGGAGCTGCGGGAGGTGGACGTGGCCGCCCGCAAGAACGTCCGCACCGGTTCCGGCGAATGAGTCGGGAGGATCCTCGGGGAGGATGACGCCGTCGTAGTCGGCCGGAGTGCCGTGGAAGCAGAGGAGCCGGCGGCCGTCGACTTCGAGCTCGATCGTCGGTGCGAACGAGCGCAAGTACCCGACGTGGTCCTCGGAGAGCTGCGAGAGCGTCCACTCCCGCTGGACGAGGTGGCGCTCGGTCGGCTCCGCGGCGCTCGCATGCGGGTCGAGCAGAAAGGCGTCCGAATTGCCCATCACCGTGAGCGCGCCGGCGTCGCGAACGAGGTCGAGGCACTCGACCGGCTGCGGCCCGCCCTGCGCGACGTCCCCGAGGGAGACGATCGTGTCGACCTCGCGCCCGGCGAGGTCGTCCAGCGCCGCCCGCAACCCGATCGCGTTGCCGTGCGCGTCCGAGATGAGTGCGACGCGGGTCAGCGTCGGTGGGCGAGATACTCGAGCAGGTCCGAACGGGTGAGGACGGCCTCGGGCTTGCCTTCGCGGGCGACGACGACCGCCTGGTTCTTCTCGCGCAGGTCGGCGAAGACCTCGTCGACCGAGTCGTCCATCTCGACCGCGCCGAGCGGAGGCTGCATCGCCGCGGCGACGTCCTCGCCGAGCGCGTCGGGGTTGCGAAAGATGCGGTCGAGCAGCGTGCGCTCGTTCAGCGAGCCGATCACGTCGGCGAGCGTCTCGGCCGGCGCGTGCCGGACGACCGGAACCTGCGAGATCCCGTACCGTTGCATCAGCTCGATCGCGGCGCCGAGCTTCTCGTGCGGCTCGCAGGTGACGAGGTCGGGGATGCCGTTCTCCGCGTGCTTGAACGCCAGCACCTGGGCGACCGTGTCCGGCGGTCCGTGCCGCTCGAGGAAGCCGTGCTCGAGCATCCAGTTGTCGTCGTAGACCTTCGAGAGGTAGCCGCGCCCGCCGTCGGGAACCGTGGTCAGGATCGTCGTCTCGGGACCGAACCGCTTCGCCACCTCGAGCATCGCGAACACGGACGTCCCGCCGGAGCCGCCCGCGAGGATCCCCTCCTCGCGGGCGAGCCGACGAGTCATCCGGAACGAATCGCGGTCGGTCACCCGCACGTAGTCGTCGACCACCGACGGGTCGAAGCTCTTCGGCCAGCCGTCCTTGCCGATCCCCTCGACCAGGTACGGATGAACAGGGCCGCCCGAATAGATCGAGCCTTCGGGGTCAGCGCCGACGACGAGCAGGTCGGGCTTCTGCTCCTTGAGGTAGCGGGCAGTGCCGGTGATCGATCCGCCCGTCCCGACGCCGATCACGATCACGTCCAGGTCACCACCCGTCTGCTCCCAGATCTCCGGGCCGGTCGTCCGGTAGTGGGCATCCGGATTGCCCGGGTTCGAGTACTGGTCGGGCTTGTAGGCGCCGGGGATCTCCTCCGCCAGCCGGTCGGAGACGGCGTAGTAGCTCTCGGGCGAATCGGCGTCGACGGCGGTCGGGCAGATCACCACGTCTGCGCCGAACGCGCGCAGCAGCGCGATCTTCTCGGGCGCCACCTTGTCGGGGACGACGAAGATCATCTTGTAGCCCTTGATCGCAGAGGCCAGCGCGAGGCCGACGCCGGTGTTGCCGGATGTCGGCTCGACGATCGTCCCCCCGGGCCGCAGCTTCCCGGAGCGCTCCGCCTCCTCGATCATGGTCAGCGCGATCCGGTCCTTGTTGGAGCCGCCCGGGTTCAGGTACTCGAGCTTGACGAGGAGCGTCGGGCCGAGCTCGCTACCGATCTTCTGGAGGCGGACGATCGGCGTTCCACCGATCAGGTCGAGCAGCGTCGGATACTCGCGCGCCACCGCCGAGAAGCCTACTCGCGCTCGACGCGGTCGAGGAAGCCGGCGACGACCGCGCGATAGCGCTCCGGCTCCTCGACGAACTGCATGTGGGAGGCGTTCTCGAACGTGACCAGCTCCGAGCCGGCGATGCCGGAGTGGAGAGCCTCGGCCTGAGGAGGCGTGAACTCGTCGTATGCCCCGGCGGTGATCAGCGTCGGGAGGTCGATCTCGCCGAGGCGGTCGGTGATGTCCCAATGCTTCAGCGTCCCCGTGATCACGAACTCGTTCGGGCCTTGCATGGTCATGTACACGTCGGGGTGCTCTGCGAGTCCGGCGAAGGTGCGTAGGACGAAGTCCGGGAATGGATCGACCCGGCAGACGTGCCGCTTGTAGAACTCCATCGAGGCTGCCTCGTACTCCGGCGAGTCGAGCGTGCCGGCCGCCTCGTGCTCGTCGAGGACGGCCTGGACGTCGGCTGGGAGCTCGCGCCGCAGCCGTCCGGTCTCGGCCTCCCACTGCGGGATGCTCGCCGGCGAGGAGGAGAGGACGAGGCTCGCTACGCCTGAGGGCTTCGTCAACGCGTACTCCATTGCCAGCATGCCGCCCCAGGACGAGCCGAACAGGTGGACGCGGTCGAGGCCGAGGGCGTCCCTGACCGCCTGCACTTCGCGGACGAAGAGCTCGACCGTCCAGAAGTCGGCGGGCTTCTCCTCCGTCCACGACTGCCCGCAGCCGATCTGGTCGTAGAAGATCACTCGGCGGCCGGTGGCGGCGAGCTCGCCGAGCGGCTCGAGGTAGTCGTGCAACGCGCCGGGCCCTCCGTGGAGGGCCAGCAGCGGAAGCTTGCCGGACTCCTCGCCGTCGCCGACGATCCGGTACCAGGTCTCGCCTCCCGCGTAGCCGATGTGGCCTTCGGTCACGTGCGGGAGTCTAGGAGCTGCCCGAGCTGATCGAGCGTCATGTTGCCGCCGCTGGCGATGAGGCCGACCTTCTTGCCGGCGACATCGAGCTTCAGCGCCGCCGCGAGCGGTGCGGCACCGGCCCGCTCGATCAGGTTCCGCGTTCGCTCGAGCATGTGCAGCGTCGCGGCCCGGAGCTCTTCCTCGGAGACGAGCACGAAGTCGTCGAGATGTTCTCGCAGGATCTGCTGCGGCAGCTCGAAACCGATCCGGGTGGCGAGGCCCTCTGCCTCGGTGCGCATCTCGTCCTCCGCCAGGCCGCCTTCCTTCCACGAGCGGTAGGCGGCCGGTGCCGCATCCGACTGGACGCCGATCACCTCGAGCTGCGGTCGGAGCGCCTTCGCGACGATGCAAGCGCCGGCGGCTCCGCTGCCGCCGCCGATCGGGACGATGAGGACGTCCAGCTCCGGCTGGCGCTCGAGCGTTTCCAGGGTGTGTGTGGCCACGCCGGCGATGAGGTGCGGCTCGTTGCCGGAGTGGACGTAGCGGTATCCGTGCTCCTCGGCCAGCGCCTCGCAGTGCTCGCGCGCATCGTCGAAGTCGCGGCCGTGCTCGACGATCTCGCCGCCGAGACCGCGGATCGACGCGAGCTTGACCGGGTTCGCCCGCTCAGGAACGCAGATGACGGTGCGCACGCCGAAGAGCCGGCCCGCGAAGGCGATCGACTGACCGTGGTTGCCGGTCGAGGCGGTGACCACGCCGCGGCGCCGCTCGTCGTCTGTGAGCTGTGAGACGAGGTTGACGCCGCCGCGCACCTTGAAGTTGCAGACCGGCTGGTGGTTCTCGTGCTTGACCCAGACTTCGGTTCCGACCAGCTCGTCGAGTGCGGGGTACCGGTTGAGCGCGGTCGGGACGAGGTAGGGCGAGGTCCGCTCGCGCGCCGCCAGGACGTCGTCGAACGTCGGCGGCTGCATGCTGGAGACGCTACTCCAGCGACGCGTGGAGCGCTTCGAGCTTCCGGCGGGTCCGCTCGTCCGCCGGCGTGAACGCCGTGATCCGCGTGCCGAGACGCTGGCCAAGCCAGAGGTGCGTGTAGACGAGCGTGAGGAGGCCGGCGGTCGGGTGGCGGGCACGCTTCATGCGGCTCTCGACCAACTGCACGTCGTGCCGCTCCCAGAAGGCGGTGAACTCGGGTGATACACGATGGAGGCGATCGACGAGAACCTTCCAGTCCGGGTCGTCGAGGTGCTCCGCCATCGCCGCGCGATACTCGGCAACCATGTTCCCGACGGTCTCGTCCCAGTCGACGATCGTCCTCCGCCAGCTCGGATGCGTGAACGCAAGCCAGAGACAGTTCCGTTCCTCGATCGGAATCGTCTCGAGCTCGCCGGGGAAGAAGCTCGCGAAGATGCGGTTGTACGCGAGGAGATCGAGCCGATCGTTGAAGACGGCCGCCGGGAACGGCTCGAGCTGATCGATCAGCGCCTGCGCGGTCGGGCACTGCTGATCGAGGCACTGCTCCGCGACCGTCGCCGTCGGAACGCCGGCGAGGGTGAAGAGGTGCGAGTGCTCGTGGGTGTCGAACTGGAGCGTTCGCGAGATTGCCTCCAGCACTTGCGCCGACGGATTGATTTCACGACCCTGCTCGAGCCACGTGTACCAGGTGACGCCGACGCCGGCGAGCTGGGCGACTTCCTCGCGGCGGAGCCCCGGCGTTCGCCGCCGTCGGCCGCCACGCACACCGACCTGCTCGGGCTGGGTACGCTCGCGACGGTTGCGCAGGAACGCGCCGAGCTCGCGGCGGCGCACGTCGTCGCCGTTCGTGCGAGTGAACGTTGCGGTCTCAGGTGGTGCCGTCGTGGCCACGTACAGTCAGTATGCACGCCGGACCCGAGGCTGAGCCTGGTAGCGCTGATACCAGGATAATCACGCTCTGGTACTAGGCTGGCCGCGGCAGCCACGATCGGTGCATGACTCTTGCACCGGTTGAATCTCAGGCTTCCGAACGGCTGAGCGCCCGCGCGTTCGGCATGTTGCTCGTCCTCTGCGGCGCGCTGTTCCTCGACGCGATGGACGTGTCGATGATCGGTGTCGCCTTGCCCTCGATCCGCTCCGACCTCGGGCTGTCGACCAGCTCGCTGCAGTGGGTCGTCAGTGCCTACGTCCTCGGCTACGGCGGCTTCCTGCTACTCGGCGGCCGCGCAGCCGACCTGTTCGGCCGCCGTCGCATGTTCTTGATCTCGCTCGGTGTCTTCGTCGTCGCGTCGGCACTCGGCGGCTTCGCGGACTCGGGCGAGCTCCTGATCGCAACGCGCTTCATAAAGGGCGTCAGCGCCGCCTTCACCGCGCCCGCCGGTCTTTCGATCATCACGACCAGCTTCGCCGAGGGTGCAGCGCGCAACAAGGCGATCTCGATCTACACAGCGACGGGTGCGACCGGCTTCTCGCTGGGGCTCGTGTTTGGCGGGCTGCTGACCGAGATCGGCTGGCGGTGGGTGTTCTTCCTGCCGGTTCCGATCGCCCTCGTGACCCTGCTCGCCGCGATCCGGCTCGTTCCGGGCGAGGACCACGGCGTTCCCCGCAGGCGCTCGTTCGACCTCGCCGGCGCCGTGACCTTGACGGCGGCGATGCTGCTCCTCGTCTTCACCGTCGTTGAGGCGCCGGACGTCGGGTGGGCATCCGCGCGCACGCTCGGCTCGTTCGTCGGCGTCGCAGCAATCCTCGCGCTGTTCGTCGCGATCGAGCAGCGGACAGCCGTCCCGCTCATACGACTCGGAATCCTGCACTCGAGCGTGCTCGTCCGGGCGAACATCGCGGCGATGCTGCTCGTCGGCAGCTGGTTCGGATTCCAGTTCATCGCCACGCTGTACATGCAGCAGCTGCGCGGCTGGTCGCCGCTCGAGACCGGCCTTGCGATCTTCCCGGGCGGTTTCCTGGTCGCCGTCCTGGCGCCGCGGGTCGGCCCGCTGGTTATCCGGTTCGGGATCACGCGGCTGGTGACGGTCGGCTTCCTCTCGGCGGCGGCCGCCTACGCGCTCTTCGTCCCGATCGGGCTCGACTCGGGCTACGCCGCGGCGATGCTGCCCACCTTCGTCCTGGCCGGCTTCGGCTTCGCCCTGGCGTACGGCCCGCTGAACATCGCCGGCACGAACGGGGTCGCCGCCCACGAGCAGGGACTCGCGAGCGGGCTCGTCAGCTCGTCGTTCCAGGTCGGAGGCGCGCTCGTGCTCGCAGTGGCGACCGCGGTGAACAACGCGGCCGCCGGTTCCGACGGCTCGCCGCAGGCGCTGCTGGACGGATTCCACGCAGCAATCGTCGTCTCCGTGATCGCCGCAGGTCTCGGCGCAGTGGTCACTGCCGTCGGGCGCCGACCGCAGGCCGTGCCGGTGGAAGAGGTCCCCGGGGAAGCCGCGGCGCTGGAGGAGGCCGCATAGGCGTTGCGCTAGTGGCGGAAATGACGGCGGCCGGTGAAGACCATTGTCGCGCCGGCCGCCTGAACCGCCGCGACGACGTCGGCGTCGCGCTTGGAGCCGCCTGGCTGGATGATCGCCCTCACGCCCTGCTCCAGCGCGAGGGCAGGCCCGTCCGCGAACGGGAAGAACGCGTCGGAGGCGAGCGCCGCCCCCGCCAGATCGTGGCCGTGCTCGCCCGCCTTCTCGAGCGCAAGCCGTACCGCGTCCACCCGCGACATCTGGCCGGCGCCGACGCCGATCGTGCGCAGATCCTTGGCGATCACGATCGCATTCGAGGTGACGTGCTTGCAGACCCGCCAGGCGAAGAGCAGGTCGCCCCAATCGGCTTCGCTCGGCTCGCCGCAAACGACGATCATCCCGTCGCGATCCTCGACATCCGCGTCGCGGTCCTGTGCCAGCAAGCCACCGACGACGCGGCGGTAGTCGCGCTCGTCGCCGGATGAGCCGCGTCGCTCGGTCGAGTCGAGGATCCGCAGCGCCTCCTTCGAGCGGAGGACGTCTACAGCGTCCTCCTCGTAGCCGGGCGCGAACAGCACCTCGACGAACTGCTCCGCGAGCCGCTGGGCGAGCTCGACCGACACCGGCCGGTTGAGGACGACGACGCCGCCGAAGGCGGACACCGGGTCCGACCCCAGCGCCCGCGCGTACGCGTCCTCGATCGCCCCGGCGACGGCAACGCCGCACGGGTTCGCGTGCTTCACGATCACGCAGGCGGGGAGCGTGAACTCCTCGACGAGCTGCCGTGCCGCCGAGAGGTCGTTGAGGTTGTTGTACGAAAGCTCCTTGCCGCCCCGCTGCTCGACCCGCGAGAGCAGGTGCCGTCGGGCGCCGGCCTCCGCGTAGTACGCCGCGCGCTGGTGCGGGTTCTCGCCGTAGGCGAGGTTCCGCTCCTTCCAGAACGTCGGGATCAGGCCTTCGGGGAACGACTCCCGCTCGTTGAACCAGGCGGAGATCGCCGACTCGTACGCGGCGGTGACGACGAAGGTCTCGCCGGCGAGCGAGCGGCGGGTGTCGAGCGAGAGCTCGCCGTCCTCGCGCAACTCGTCGAGGACGCGCGAGTAGCGCTCGGGCCGCGCAACCGCTGCGACGTGGTGGAAGTTCTTCGCCGCCGCCCGCAGCAGGGCCGGGCCGCCGATGTCGATCATCTCCACCGCCTCCTCCTCTGTCACGCCCCGGCGCGATGCGGCCTTCGTGAAGGGATAGAGGTTGACGACGACCATGTCGATCGGCTCGATCTCGTGCTGGGCGAGGTCGAGGAGATCCTCCGGCACGTCGCGCCGCGCGAGGATCCCGCCGTGAACGGCCGGATGGAGGGTGACGACGCGGTGGCCGAGCATCTCGGCGAAGCCGGTCATGGTCTCGACGCGCGTGACCGGCAGCTCGTGCTCCTCCAGGAACGAGGCGGTGCCGCCGCTCGCGACGAGCTCCCAGCCGAGCTCGACCAGCCCATGTGCGAACTCGTCGAGCCCGCCTTTGTCGTAGACGGAGATCAGCGCGCGGCGCACAGCTCTCGCACCACCTCGGGGAGCAGCCGGTGCTCGACGGAGTGGATCCGCTCGACCAGCGTCTCGACGGGCTCGACCGGCACGGCCTCCTGCCGCAGGACAGGCCCGGTGTCGATCCCCTCGTCGACGAGGTGCACGGTCACCCCCGTCGTCTGCACGCCCGCGGCGACCGCCTGCTCGATCGCCGCCAGCCCCGGGAAGTCGGGGAGGAGCGACGGGTGGATGTTGACGATCCGATCCGGGAACCGGTCGAGGAATTCGGGCGTCAGCAGCTGCATGTAGCCGGCGAGCACGACGAACTCGACGCCGTGCTCGTCCAGCCAGTCCGCCATCTGAAGGTCGCGGGCCTCCCGGTCGTCGCCGAGCTCGAAGAGTGCGGTCGGGATCGCGGCCGCCTGCGCCCGCTCGAGCGCGCGCGCACCGGGCTGATTCGAGGCGACGGCGGAGATCGGCAGACCGCCGTCGATCAGTGCCTGGAGGTTCGTCCCTTCGCCAGACGCGAGGACGCCGATCATGCGATTCGCCCGATCACGCTACGCCCAGCCGGGTCGGGCACCACCGCGCAATAGCCGATCCCGAGGTTGAACACCCGCCGGGCCTCCTCCTCGTCGACGTGGCGCGCGAGCCAGGCGAAGACCGGCGGCCGCTCCCACGCGTCCCAGTCGATCTCGGCCTGGACGCCATCCGGGAGCACGCGCGAGAGGTTGCCCTCGATCCCCCCACCGGTGACGTGCGCGAGCGCCCGGACGTCAGTGTCGCGCCGCAGGGCGCGGATCTCGTCCAGGTAAAGCCGGGTCGGCGCGAGCAGATCCTCGTCGTCGTAGTCCTCGAGCTCGAGCACGCGGCGGACGAGCGAGAAGCCGTTCGCATGCACCCCGGCGGAGGGGAAACCGACGACCCAGTCGCCGGCCTCGACGCGCGAGCCGTCGATCACGTCGTCGCGCTCGACCAGCCCGACGCAGGTGGCGGCGAAGTCCAGCTCTCCTTCACGGTAGACGCCGGGCATCTCTGCCGTCTCGCCGCCGATCAACGCGCAACCGGCCCGGCGGCACACCTCGGCCGCACCCTCGACCAGGTCGGCGACTTGCTCGAGGTCGAGCCGGTCGGCGGCGACGTAGTCGAGCAGGAACAGCGGCTCCGCGCCTGTGGTCGCGACGTCGTTGATGCAGTGCGCGGCCGTGTCCGCCCCGCAGTTGCGGAGCAGCCCTCGTTCGCGGGCGACGATCGGCTTCGTCCCGATCGAGTCCATCGAGGCGGCGAGCAGCCGGTGGTCGTCGACCGGGTACAGACCGGCGAACGCGCCGAATCCCTCCGCGCCGGTCGACTCGACCGCCGCGCGCAGCCGTTCGACGACCGCTCCCGCGGTCGCGAGCGAGACCCCTGCCGCCCCGTAGGTCGGCTCGTTGCCCACACTGCGAGTCTACGACGAGCGCAGGCCTACACTCTCCGGGTGGGCCCGTCGCCCTTGACGAGCTGGACATTCGATCCGGCCGCGCTGACACTGATCGCCGCCTCGGGCTTCTTCTACTACCGTCGCACGGCGACGCTCGCAGCGCGGGGGACTCCGGTCGAGCTCTGGCGCCGGCTCGTCTTCGGACTCGGACTGACGCTCGCGTTCCTCGCAGTCGCGTCCCCGATCCACGAGCTCGGCGAGAAGCAGTTCTTCTTCGTCCACATGATCCAGCACATCCTGCTGGGCGACCTGGCACCTCTTTGCTTCGTCGCGGGGTTGACCGGGCCGATCCTGCGGCCCGTGCTCGCGCTGCCTGCAGTGATGCGGCTCCGCGTCCTCACCCTGCCGTACGTCGCCTTTCCGATCTGGGCGGCGAACCTCCTGATCTGGCACGTCCCGTCCGCCTATGAGGCGGCGCTCCATCACTCCGGAGTCCACGCCGTCCAGCACTTACTCTTCTTCACCTGCGGCGCCCTGATGTGGGCGCCGGTTGTCGAGGTGCTACCGGGGCCCGAGTGGTTCGGCACCGGAATGAAGCTCGGCTACATCGTCGCCGTCCGCCTGGTCGAGACGGTGCTCGGCAACATCTTCGTCTGGTCGGGCGGCGCCTTCTACAGCACGTACCTGCACCCGGTCCATCGCTGGGGGATCTCGCCGCACGCCGACCAGGGGATCGCCGGCGGCGTGATGATGCTCGAGGGCTCGCTGGTCACGCTCGGCGTCCTCGCCTGGCTCTTCCTGCGGTGGGCGCGGGAGAGCGAGGAGCGGCAGCAGCTGCTCGACCAGGGCGTCGACCGGCGGGCTGCGACGCGGGCCGTTCGGTACGGCCGCGGCAGGGAGCTATCCGGGCCGAGGTAGATCATGAAGTCCGGCAGGAGTGCGCTCCACCGGCTTTCACCACGTCGACCTCGTCGTCAGCTCGATTCTCCGCAGCCTGCCCTTCTACCGAGAGCTGCTGGAGCCCTTGGGCTGGCATCGGGTCGGCGAAGTGGAGGGAGAGCGGGGCGAGACGATCTGGTACATCTCAGGCCCCGGCAGCTCCCTCGGCCTGAGACAGTCGCAGACGCCTTCTGAGGAGCCCTTCGACCGCTACCGCGTCGGCGTCCACCACGTCGCCTTCGAGGCGGCCAACCGACACGACGTCGACGAGCGTGCCGACTGGCTACGTGGGCGGGGCGTCCCGATCGAGAGCGGCCCCGAGGAGTACTGGTACATCCCCGGGTACTACGCGGTCTTCTTCTACGACCCCGACGGGATCAAGCTCGAGATCGTGCACGTGCCGGGCCACGCGGCCTGAGCCGTACAAACAACCCAGACGAAAGGAGCGTTCATGTCCAGCAGCGATCAGCCCACCGAGAGCACAACCGGCGGCGGCGGAGGGAGGTACCGCTACCAGCCGGTCGCGGGCGCCCGGATGCCGATCCCCGGCAACGCGGAGTTCGCCCTGTTCCTCTTTGTCTGGATCGTGATCGCGATCATCTGGGCGGCCAGCGACGAGGTCAATGCCAGCGGCTTCGTGCTCGCGACGGTCGTGCTGACGTTCGGCTACTTGATCAGCCGCGGGATCGCGAAGGCGAGTCGCGTGCTGGAGCAATAGGTCCGACGGTAGAAGGGCCAGACTTCAGTCTGGCCCCTGCCTTTCGCTAGGCGCGGGCCGGCTCGAATCTCAGCTTTGCGAGCCGGCGGTCTTCGGGGATCCGGGTCGGGTACTCGCCGTTGAGGCAGGCGCGGCACAGGGAAGACGCCGGCCGCGCGGTCGCCGCCTGGAGCCCCGCCAGCGAGATGTGCGCGAGCGAGGTGGCGCCGATCGACTCGCGCACCTCCTCGACCGTCCGGGAGGAGGCGATCAACTCGTCCTCGTCGGCCAGGTCGATGCCGTAGAAACAC
>JBKPPY010000018.1:0-12365 GCA_046733845.1 Actinomycetota bacterium
ACAAGGTCGTCGGCACCGACATCCTTCACGCCGCTGCGCTGCTGTATGTCGCCGGCTTCGGGCACTTCATCGCCGGCAACGTCGACATGCACGCGGTCGGCTGGCTGCTGATCGGCTCCATCCCTGGAGTGCTGCTCGGCAGCCACTACTCGGTGCGGATCCCGGAGGCGTGGCTGCGGCTCGCGCTGGCGGACGTGCTCGCGATCAGCGGGTTGAAGCTCGTGCAAGTTCCGAACCTTTACCTCGCGATCGCAATCGGCGTGTCTGTCGGCGTGGGCACCGTTGCCGTAGTCCGGATGAGCCGCCGTCTGCGGGCTGAGGGCAAGCGCCTGCTCGTCCCTGCCGGCGAGACCTAGCCGCGTAGAGTTCGGGGCCGTGCCCCGGTTCCTCTCAACCGTGCTCGTGATCGGGTTGTTGGGGGGTACGGCGGCAGCGTTCGCGGTCACGCAGGGCCTGAAGAACGAGCCGAGTCCGATCACGGCGCCGCGGATCGCGAAAGTCTTTTCGCCGACGTGCGACTGCGACACGCGCGTCGCGTCGATCCGGTTCCGCCTGCGAAAGCCCGACCGCGTGCGGCTCCAGATCGTCGACAGCAGCGGCAACATCGTGCGCACGCTCGTCCCCGGCAGGCGGTTGCGTCGCGGCACGGTCAGCTACACCTGGAACGGCCGGGACGACGACGGCGAGTTCGTCTCCCAGGGTGTCTACAAGCCCCGCGTCCACCTCGCCGACCAGCATCGAACGATCGACCTGCCCAACGAGATGCGGGTGGACACGACCGCCCCGACGATCTCGGTCGTCTCGCTGGAGCCGAGGGTGTTCTCGCCGGACGGCGACGGACGAGGTGATGTCGTTGGCATCGCGTACAAGACCAGCGAGCCGGCGCACGCGCTCCTCTACGTCGACGGGACCCGCGTGATCTTCACGCGTCGTCAGCTGCAGCGCTCGACCCTGGACTGGAACGGAAAGATCGACGGTCGGCCGGTCGACCGCGGCGCGCATCGTGTCTGGCTCGCCGCTGAGGACCGTGCGGGCAACGTGTCGAACGGCCGGGTCTTCCACGTCGTCACGCGCTTCGTCGAGCTTTCGCGCGACCGCGTCGAGGCCAAGGCCGGCACCCGCTTCGGGGTGCGCGTGTCGGCCGACGCGCGCATCCACTTCCGGCTCGGAAAGCGGACCGGGACCGCCAAGCCGGGGCTGATGATCCTCCGCGCCCCCGCGCGGCCCGGCCGCTACACGCTGACGGTCCGCGTCGGCGACCACGCCGCACGTGCCGCTGTGATCGTGAGACGACGTTGACGGCCGACCTCGCTCACGCCGGTGGGCCGATCGCCGCCGCCGGGCTCGCGGTCCTGATCGTCGGGCCGCGCCGCGAAGCCCGGCTGGGCGGTCTGTTCGCTTGGGTCCTGGGCTGCGTGCTGCTCGCCGCGTACCTGGCGCCGGGCGGTCACACGAAGGTGTACGCCGCCGCGGTCGTGCTCGGGGCCGCCGCCGCGGTCGTGATCGCGATGCTGTTCCACCGCTGGCCGTGGCTGATCGCGGTCTCGGCCCTCGCGTGTGCCCCCGCCCGGATCCCGGTGCACGTCGGCTCCACCGACGCGAACCTGCTCATCCCTCTCTACGCGGTGATCGCCGGCGCTGCCGTCCTCCTCGGGTGGGAGCTCCTCCGAGGCGACATGCGTTCGAGGGAGCTCGGGCCGCTCGCGTGGCCGCTCGCGTTCCTGGTCGCCTGGAGCGGGCTCAGCCTCGCCTGGACGAAGGACCTGCACGAGGGCGCCGTGTCGTTGCTTTTCTTCTGGCTGCCGTTCGGCCTGCTCGCGGTGTCGCTCTCCCGGCTCGCCTGGAGCCGGCGCTGGCTCTCGTTCATCTACCTCGAGCTGGTCGGGATGGCGCTGGTGTTCGCGTGGATCGGCGTCTACCAGTATGCGACCCGGGACGTGTTCTGGAACCCGAAGGTGATCGTCGGGAACGCGTACGCGCCCTTCTACCGCGTGAACTCGGTCTTTTACGACCCGTCGGTGTACGGCCGGTTTCTCGTTGTCGCGATTCTGGCGGCACTGGTCCTCGCGCTCTACGACCGCGATCGACGGCACGCCTACGCCTCGGCGGCGGCGATCGTCCTGATCTGGCCGGGACTGCTGTTCTCCTTCTCCCAGTCGTGCTTCGCCGCGCTGATGGTGGGGACTGCGGTGGTCGCCGCGTTCCGCTGGCGGTGGCGCGCGGCGGTCGCACTCGGGGCCGCCGCGGCGGTGATCGCAGCGGTCGCGCTCGGGACGCCGCACATCCGCCACTCGCTGTTGCGCGAGTCGGGCTCCGGGCTGAACCAGGCCTCGAGCGGCCGCGCGAAGCTCGTCACGCAGGGAATCAGGATCGCGCTGCACAATCCCGTGCAAGGAGTCGGGATCGGTGGGTTCAAGCGCGCCTACGCCGACCGTGTAGGCCTGAAGGGGAAGGAGCCGAAGAAGGCGGCGTCGCACAACACGGCGGTGACCGTCGCGGCCGAGACCGGGATCCCGGGGCTCGCCTTCCTCGCCTGGCTAATCATCTCGGCCCTGTGGGTGACGCTGCGCCGCTCCGGCTCCGCCTTCAAGGGCCGAGCCTGCCTGGCGATCGCCGCCTCGGTGGCGGCGATCGGTCTGCACAGCCTCTTCTACAACGCGCTGTTCGAGGACCCGATGTTCTGGGGCCTGCTGGCGCTGACCGCGCTCTGCGCGGGTCTCCCGTTGCGCCGGGAACCTGTGCCTCTGCCACCGGTCCAGGAGCCGTCCGAGCCAAAGGCGAAGGTGATGACGTGATCGAGGCGTGGAAGCGCGTGCTCGTTCTCGCCCCCCACACCGACGACGGCGAGTTCGGCTGCGGCGGGACGATGGCGCGTCTGGTCGAGACCGGGGCCGAGGTCCGCTACGTCGCGTTCTCGATCGCGACGAAGTCGCTGCCGGCCGGCTTCGCGCCCGACACGCTGGCGACGGAAGTCCGCGAGGCGACGGCCGAGCTCGGGATCCCCGAGTCGAACCTGACCGTGCATGACTTCGAGGTCAGGACGTTCCCGGAGTTCCGGCAGGACATCCTCGAGTTGCTCATCGCGCTCTGGGAGGATTGGCGCCCGGACGCGGTCTTCCAGCCGAGCCTGCACGACGTCCACCAGGACCATCAGGTGATCGCCGCCGAGGGGCTCCGCGCCTTCAAGCGGACGACGATCCTCGGCTACGAGATTCCGTGGAACAACTTCGACTTCGCCTACCAGTGGTACGCAGCCCTCGAGCGGAGCCATATCGAGCGGAAGGCCGCCGCGCTGGCGAAGTACGCGTCGCAGCAGCACCGCCGCTACGCCGACCCCGAGTACATTTGGAACGTCGCCCGCACGCACGGGATCAACGTCAACCGCGAGTACGCCGAGGTGTTCCAGGTGTACCGCGTGGTCGACTAGGGGGCTCGCTTTCAGTCCGGGTACTCGTCCTTCCGCCAGGAGCGGGGCTCGTCGGGTTGCTTCTTTGGTGTCCGCTCGAGCAGGAAGCTGAAGTACGGCGCGACGAATGGATCGGGCGCCGAGACGGTGTAGGTGTGGTACACGGTGCCGTTGTCGCGCGCGAAGGCGATCCAGCTCGGATTCTCGCGAAGCCCGTCCTTCAGCTCGGCCCCGACCTGTTCCGCCCAGTCCTGGAGCCACCCGGGCGGGTTGTCGACCATCTGCATCAGCTCGGGGATCTCCCGCGCCTGCGCTTCTGTCAGCGCGAGGCCGAAGTCGAAGGCGAAGTCGGTGTTGTAGGTGGAGACGTAGGGGAACTGCCAGTCCATCCGCTTCTTGTAGGCGGTGAGCCGATCGATCGGCGCCCGCGAGAAGCAGATCAGGGTCACGTCGCTGTGGTTCAGGTGGACGAGCCCACCGTCGAGGCCGTCAGCAAGGCTCGTGCAGCCCGGACAGGCACCCTTCGTGTAATCGGGACCGAACATGACGTTGTAGGCGAGGAGCTGTGAGCGGCCGTCGAACAGCTCCACGAGGGTCTTCCTACCCTCCTCGGTGTCGAACTCGTACTCCTTCTCGACCGGCACCCACGGAAGCTCGAGCCGCTTCTTCTTGATTTCCTCGTTCTGCTGCGCCTGCTCGGCCTCGAGCTTCGCGAGCTCGTCCCGCGCCGCCCGCCACTCCTCGCGCGTTCCAATTCTGTGCTCTGCCACTTCTCCCCTCCTTTGGACGCTTGCGCTTCCGTGCGGGGTATCCAGCGTCGCTCGACGCTACTCCCAATCGGGTAGACCCGCGCTCGGCCACAAAGTCATCGGGGCAGCGTTATCGTCCTCGGGCGATGCATGACGAGAGTCCCGAGCGCGGCGCTGTTTCGGACCGGAGCGGGTCGGGCCTCGGTTCGGGGAGGCTCGTCTTCAATGAGAGCCTCGAGCTCCCGTACCTCCCGTACTCGGTGTTCGTGGAGCAATTGACGGAGAGGTCGATACCGCACGTGACCACGCTGCAGTGGATGACGGAGGTCGAGAGCCTCGACGAGGTGCTGCCGTACGCCACCTCTACGGGCCGACGTCAGTCCGAGCAGGCCGCGCTGCTCGATCTCACCTCAATCGTCGGCGGAGAATGCCTCGCGTACGTCTACCTCAAGCTGGGCTTCCTGTACGGCCACGTCGCAGCTCGCGAGCTGCCGATTGTCGCCGACGCAGAGGAGTGGATGCGAACGTCGTTTCCGCTGGCGCAGGCGACCGAAGACCAGACGGTTCCACTGACCTTCTGGTCGCTCGGCGAATACGGCGCGCACGCGATTGCGCGCGGGATCGCTGCAACGTCTTGGGCTGCGATCTCGGGCAATTATCCCGAGGCTGTTCGGACGCAGCTCTCGGATCTCCTGGACCGGAAGTTTCACCCCTCGGCGGGCCAGCTGATCCTCTGGTACGGCCCGCCGGGAACAGGAAAGACGAACGCGCTCCGCGGGCTCGCCTGGGAATGGCGCAGTTGGTGCGACACGCACTACGTGACTGATCCGGAGAGCTTCTTCGGCCGCTCGAACTACATGCTCGACGTCCTGCTCCAGGATGACGAGGAGGGCAGCGATCAGTCGACGCCGAAGTGGCGCCTGCTGATCCTCGAGGACACCGGAGAACTCTTGTCGGCCGACGCGAAGGAGCAAGCAGGCCAGGGCCTCTCCCGGTTCCTCAATGTCGTCGACGGAATCATCGGACAAGGACTACGCGTGCTCATCCTCGTCACGACCAACGAGCCGCTGAAGCGACTCCACGCGGCGGTGTCCCGACCGGGGCGCTGCGCCGCGAAGATCGAGTTCGGCCCCTTCTCGGCGGACGAGTCGGCCCGGTGGCTCGAGGAACGCGGGATCGACGCAGAGGCCCGCGAGCTTACCCTGGCCGAGCTGTTTGCGCTGAGCGCCGGTCTGGAGATCGAGGAGTCCGTCCGGTTAGGCTTCGCGCCCTGAAGCAAGCGCGTCCTCTCGTAGGCAATCGCTCAGTTTGTCGTCGGCCGCGCCTAGCGCGAGACTAGCGGTGTGCAGGGGCCCGGCCGGAACTCCCGCCTGTGACAGCGTCCGTCCCCGACGTCGCGGTTCCACCGGAACGGGAACCCCACCATCGGCGGATAACGCGGATCGCGGCCTGGATCGTCGCGGTCGTCGTCGTGCTCGCGTTCCTGCGGGTCGCCGGCGTGGACGTCTGGGGCTGGGTCCAGCAGCTCTGGGACACGGTCAAGGAGATCTCTGTCGGGTACGTCATCCTCGGCTGCTTCTTCCAGTGCCTGCAGACGGTCTTCACCGCGCTCGGGTGGTACGGGATCCTCAGCTATGCCTACCGCGGCCAGGTCACGTTCATGCCGGTGCTCGCGTCGTACGCGACCGGGGTCGCCCTGAACAACTTCCTGCCGGCGAACATCGGCACGCTCGTCACGCTGCTGATGTACGTCGCGATCATCGAGACCGCAAACTTCCCCGGGGTGCTCGCCGGCTACGTCGTCCAGAAGATCTTCTACTTCATCATCGGGACGCTGATCTACATCTACCTGTTCATCGCGATCTCGGGCTCGTTCAGCTTCCAGTTCGGCGGGATCCGAGACGCGATCTCGGGTCACTGGGTCCTGATCATCGTGATCGTCGCCGGCGGCGGGTTCCTGATCTACGTGCTCCTGCGGTCCTTCTGGGCCTGGTTCAAGAAGATGTGGGCGAAGGCGAGGGAGGGAGCAGCCATCCTCGGCGACCTGCACGCGTACCTGACCCGGGTGCTGGCGCCGCAGGTCCTCGGTTACATCTCCAAGGTGCTCGTGATCATCGTCTTCCTGGCTGCATACAGCATCCCGATCACGTTCGGATCGGTGATGTCGGTACTCGGCTCGAACCAGCTCGCCAACATCCTCTCGGTGACGCCCGGCGGGGTCGGGGTCAACCAGGCGTTCAACTCGTACGCGCTCGCGAGCTACACGAGCTCCACGACCGCCACCGCCTACTCGCTTTCTCAGCAGCTGATCACCTCTGCCTTCAACGTGCTCTTTGCGCTCGCGCTGGTCTGTTACGTGTTCGGCTGGAGCGGGGGCTCGCAGCTCGTCCGGCAGTCGTACAGCGGCGCGAAGGAGCAGGCGCGCGAGCAGAAGGAGAAGCGGCGGCTGAAGCGCGAAGCGGCCCTCGAGGGAGCCGCTTCGCTGGAGGAGGGAGAGGGAGCTAGCTAGGCCGCACGGCGAGCTTGAGCTGCACCGTGTGGGTCGAGCCGTTCCGCGTGTAGGTCACCGACACCGTGTCGCCGGGCCGCTTCGCGTCGACCGCCTGGCCGAGCTCGCCGGCGTTCGTGACCTTATGGCCGTCGAACCGGGTGATCACGTCACCGGTCTGGAGTCCGGCGTCGGACGCCGGCGTCCCCGGGCGGATCTGGGTGATCTGCACGCCGTTCGAGGCGCTCGCGATGCCGACACCGAGGTAGGCGTGCTGCACGTTCCCGTTCTTGAGCAGCTGCGAGACGATCGACTTGACCGTGTTCGAGGGAACCGCGAACCCGATGCCGGTGTTCTCGCCGGTGTCGCTCTTGATCTGGGAGTTGATCCCGATCGCGCGGCCGGAGAGGTCGAGGAGCGGGCCGCCGGAGTTGCCGTGGTTGATCGCCGCGTCGGTCTGGATCGAGTCGGCGATCGTGAAGCCGTTCGGCGCAGTCATCTCACGGTGCAGAGCGCTGACGATGCCCTCCGTCGTTGTCTCCTCGAGCCCGTAGGGGCTGCCGATCGCGACCACGGTCTGGCCGACCTGCACCGCACTCGAGTTGCCGAGCGTAATCGGATGCAGGATCGACGAAGGTGCGTTCACCTTGATCACGGCCACGTCCGTGGACGCGTCGCTACCGACGACGCTCGCCTTGTAGGTGGCGCCGTTCCAGAACCGGACGGAAACCGAGTTGGCGCCCTCGACGACGTGCTCGTTCGTGATGATGTGGCCGGCGTCGTCGTAGACGAAGCCGGAGCCCTGGGCCTGCCCCTGGCCGCCGAGCGGCGAGTTGCCCGTCGAGACGGTGATCTCGACGACGCCCCGATATGCGCTCTGGTAGACGCTGCTCGCCGACGCGCCGCTCGCAGCCGCGGTCGGCGTCCCACCGGAGACGGTTACCTCGCGCACGACGGTCTTCGAGCCGCCGGTCGCGAAGGCAGCGTAGGAGGCGATCCCTACGGCCGCTGCGGCGAGGACTGCGGCGCTGATGGCGAAGATGCGGGTCATTTGATCCTTTCCTTGTACTGAATACCCTCGGAATGAGACCCCGTCTACCTGAGCGGTCTCTGAAAGGAACCTGAGAGGCGGGTAAGAGCGCGCACCTAGGAGGGCTTGGCGAAGCATGGACTGTGTCGCCGGGACGCGCTGTGCAGCCGATCTGCGGCGTCCTCAGTCGTCCCGATAGTTCATTCACTAGCGGGACTCCCTGCGTCCTTGCATTCCGGCCACACATCGCGCCCCAGCGACGAGCAACGCTCCGCCAAACCCTCCTAGACTGTTCGGCTTGACCGCGATCCTCGGTTTGAACGCGTATCACGGCGATGCGGCCGCCGCCCTCGTCGTCGACGGAGAGCTCGTGTGCGCGGCGGAGGAGGAGCGCTTCAGCCGGGTCAAGCACTGCGCCGGCTTCCCCGCCCACGCCGCCGCCTGGTGCCTGAGCTACGGGGGACTCTCGGCCGCCGATCTCGATCACGTCGCGATCGGTCGCAACCCGAAGGCCAACTTTGGCGCGAAGCTGATGCGCACGCTCACCCACGGAGCCAGCCCCCGGTACCTGAAGGCCCGGCTCGAGAACGCCGCCAGAGTGCGTGATGTCAAGGCGGCGCTGGAGGAAGCCCTTGGTGCCGACGTTCGAGCCGAGCTGCACCACGTCGAGCACCACCAGGCGCACGTGGCCAGCGCGTTCTTCGCGTCCCCCTTCGAGGACGCCGCGATCCTGTCGGTGGACGGGTTCGGCGACTTCGCCTCGACCATGCTCGCCGAGGGCGGCGGTGCGTCGTTCCGGGTGCTCGAGCGCGTCCTCTTCCCGCACTCGCTCGGGATCTTCTACACCGCGGTCACGCAGTGGCTCGGCTTTCCGAAGTACGGCGACGAGGGGAAGGTGATGGGCCTCGCGCCCTACGGGACGCCGCGCTTCCTCGACGAGATGCGCCAGATCGTCCGGCCGAAGGGCGACGTGTTCGAGCTCGACCTCGACTTCTTCCGCCACCACCAGGAAGGCGTCGACATGACCTGGGACGATGGAACCCCGACGATCGGGACGCTCTTCTCGGAGCGGATGGAGGAGGCCTTCGGACCGGCGCGCGAGCCGGACTCCGAGCTGAGCGCGCTGCACGAAGACGTGGCCGCGTCGCTCCAGGCCGAGCTCGAGGAGACGTACCTGCACCTCGTGCGTGCGCTCTGGGAACGGACGAAGCTTCCGCGGATCTGCCTCGCCGGCGGCGTAGCCTTGAACGCCGTCGCCAACGGCCGCATCCGCCCGGAGACGCCGTTCGAGGACGTCTGGGTGCAGCCCGCGGCCGGCGACTCCGGGATTGCCGCCGGCTCTGCCCTCCACGTCTGGCACCAGGAGCTCGGCCGGCCCCGGAGCTTCGAGATGCGCCATGCGTACTGGGGCCCGGAGTTCTCGGAGGCCGAATGTGGCGCCGCGCTCGCCGCCGCGGGCCTGCAGGCGGAGCACCTGGACGATGACGCCCTGTTCGACCACGTCGCCAGGCGAATCGCGGAAGGCGACGTCGTCGGCTGGTTCCAGGGGCGGATGGAGTACGGCCCCCGGGCACTCGGCCACCGGTCGATCGTCGCCGACCCGCGGCGACCGGACATGAAGGACGTGCTCAACGCCCGGATCAAGCACCGGGAGCCGTTCCGGCCGTTCGCTCCTTCGATCCTCGCCGGCTCGACCGGCGAGTGGTTCGAGCAGGACTACCCCTCGCCGTACATGGTGCTCGTCTACAAGACGCGGCTCGAGAAGCGCGAGCTGATCCCGGGGGTCAACCACGTCGACGACACCGGCCGGCTCCAGACGGTGACCGAGGAGGCGAGTCCGCGGTTCTACCGGCTGATCGAGGCGTTCGAACGGGCGACCGGAGTGCCGATCCTGCTCAACACCTCGTTCAACGAGAACGAGCCGGTCGTGATGACGCCCGAGCATGCGATCGAGACGTTCCGAAAGACGCGGATGGATCTGCTCGTGCTCGGCAACTCGCTGGTTCGGCGCTCACACGGAGGCGCCGATGTAACGTCGGAGCCGGCGGCGCTCCGCGGGCAGGTAGAAGCCCAGCGGTAGGAGTACCACCGGGTACACGAGCGCGATCAGGATCGCGACCGCGAGCGGCACGTCGGGGACACTGCCCGCGACTGTCAGCCCGACGGCGACGCCGGCGAGCGTCGCCACCCGTCGCCACTGGTAGTCGACCGGATACACGCGCTGCGAGTTCAGCACCATGCAGAGGAACAGCGCGAGGTAGGCGGCCAATGTCGCGATCGCCGCGCCGATCATCCCGTACGTCGGGATGAGGGCGAAGTTCAGGCCGATGTTCACCGCCGCGGCGATCCCGCTCACGATCCAGTTGAACTGCGTCTGCCGCGCCCGGCCGATGCCGATCGCGACGACCGTGTAGCCCGCGTAGGCCGTGGCCGCGAACGAGAGCAGCGCGACTGCGTCGGCGGCGCGGCCGAAGCCGGGGCCGCGCGCGAGCAGGTGGACGAGCCAGGGGGCGAGCACGCCGAGCGTGACCGAGATCCAGCAGCAGAGGAAGAGCAGGTAGGTGAGCACGTACGAGTAGGCCCGCTTCGCCTCGCGGTCGTCCTCGATCGAGTACGCAAAGGCCGGCCAGGCGAGCCGGAACGCGATCATCAGGAAGACCACGGCCGACGAGATCCGCACCGCCACCGAGTAGACGCCGACCTCGGCCTGGCCCTTGTAGTGCGCGATGAAGATTCGGTCGATGAAGTTGATCGCCCAGAGGGCGAGCGCCGAGGGGACGAGCGGCAGCCCGAAGCGATTCATCTCCCGCAGCAGCGAGCGCGAGAACTCGAGCCCGAGCTGGTAGCGGCGGTACGCGAGCAGAACGACGTACACGCAGAGCGTCCCGATGAAGTTCCCGACGACGGCGCCCGTCGGGCCTTTGTGCAGGCCGACGACGAGCAGCACGGTCATCCCGACCGTGATCAGGACGTTCGCGATGCTGGCCAGAACGAACTGGGTGGACCGCTCCTCGACGCGGAAGAGCGACGTCAGCTGCTCGTAGTTCATCTGCGCCCAGAGCCCGACGAACGCGGCACGCACCAGCCACGGGTCGTCGCCGAGCCTCAGGGCGTGGGCGATCGGCGTGGCGAGGACGAAGCCGACAATCAGGCCCGCAGTCGCCATCGTCATCGTGAACCAGAAGGAGGTGCGGACGACGAGCGTTCGGTGCGCCTCGTCCTTCGTGTCGAAGTAGAAGCGGAAGAAGGCGCTCGAGATCCCCATCCGCAGGACGATCACGAGCACCGTCGTCAGCGCGACGATCGTCTCGATCTTTCCGAAGCCGCTCGGGCCGAGGTAGTGCGTGTAGAGCGGCAGGAGGAGGACGGCGAGGATCCGCGAGACGAGCCCGCCGAGGCCGTACACGGCCGTGTGCTTGCCGAGCCGCTTGACCTCTGCGCCGAGGGCCACGTCAGAAACGAGCGTAGATGTCGAGCAGGCGGTCGGCCACGGTCTCGATGTCGTGGACCCGTTCGACGTACTCGCGGCTCGCCGCTCCGGTGCGGCGCCGGTACCCGGCGTCCTCGACGAGCGGCCGCATGTGCGCCGTGAGGGTCTCGGCGGTTGCGGAGACGATCGGCACGGTCGTCCCGAACGCATCCTCCGTCCGCGCCACAGCCTCGTCGTGGAGGAAGGTGACCACCGGCTTGCCGAGCGCCATCGCCTCGATCGCGAAGATGCCGTACCAGCCGGCGTTCAGCTGGTCGATGACGATGTCTGCCTCCTCGTACTGCCTCCGCGCCTCGTCGTGGTGGAGGCCTTCGACGATCCGGAGGTCGACCGGGAGGTCCTTGCAGGCGGCGATCACGTGCTCGGTGCCCTTGCGGCGGCGGCTGGAGGGCGCGTGGACGACGACCGGGCGGTCTCGGTCGGTCGGTGGGCGGGGCTCGTATTCGCTCAGGTCGAGGCCGGGCGGGACGACCTCGGCGTCGGGGACCCAGCGGATCGCGTCGTAGGAGCCGACGATCCGCGCGTCGGCCTTCTTGGCCCAGGCGAGCTCGGCCGGCGGCTTGCCGCGGATGTCGGAGCCGAGGAAGTGCATCACCGAGCGCCTGCGGGTCGCGCGCAAGAGCGCGAATTGCAGGGATTTCGGCACCAGCGTGAGCCCGAAGTAGAAGTGGAAGACGTCGGTCCGGGGCAGGAGGCGCGCGCACGCGCGCCACTGGATCAGCTGCTGGCGGACGAGCCCGCCGTGCCGCTCGAGCGACTCGTCGGCCTCGGGGTGGAGCTTGTAGCGCTCGAAGACGACCAGCCTCGCGTCGACGCCCTTCTGCCGGAGCGCGAGCACGTTCTGCCATGGCACGCCGGCGGTGTTGACGGGGCAGTGAGTTACGCGGAGCGCGTCCTGGTCGAAGTCGGCCGGCACTCGAGAAGGGCCAGACTTCAGTCTGGTCCGCTGCCTTTCGTCGGCGCCACCGCAGGGCAGGGGACAGGGTGAAGCCTGTCGCTTCGTTCTACGCGTCCCATTCGACCTGGTCGAAGTACCGCAGCGCGCGCCGGGTCGGCCGGATCCTGCTCGCCAACGAGCCGAGCTCTTCCTCTGAGATCTCCCCCAGCGCCTGCTTCACGCCGAGGTAGGGCAGGTTCAGGTCCTCCTGGTAGACGATCGTCGAGATGCGCGGGTTGATCTCGATCACGCGCTCCCCGACCAG
>JBKPPY010000019.1:0-7586 GCA_046733845.1 Actinomycetota bacterium
GAGCAGGCGCAGCGAATGGCCCGGGCGGGCCCGTCGAACGACGCGAAGAACCCGTCCCCTGCCGTGTCCAGCTCGGTGCCCTGGAACCGCACGAGCTGGCGGCGAATCACGGCGTGGTGACGCTCCAACAGCTCTCGCCAGCTGCGATCGCCTACTTCGGCTGCCTTCGCGGTCGAACCGACGATGTCGGTGAAGAGCACGGTTGCGAGAACCCGTTCCTGCTCGACCACATCCCACTCGCCCCGGTCCCAGATACCGTGGAGGAACGGCTCGATCTCATCGACGAGCTGGCCCGGATCCCAGAACCAGATGTGGTCGCGGCCGGGCAGTTCTACGAACTCGGCACCGGGGATACGGTCGGCGATGTACCTGCCTTCCTCGATCGGCGGAGCGTCGTCGTCGGTGCGGTGGAGGACGAGCGTGGGGACCCGGATCGTCGGCAGGACGTGCCGGACGTCGAGGTCGACGTTCATCTTGCTGAGCTGATTGACGGCGCCGGGGCTCGAACTCGTCAACACGAGGCGGCGCCACCAGCGCCTGGCCTGCTCATCGCCCGCGAAGCTCGGCCCGAAGCCGTCGCTGAGAGAGTTCTCCAGGTAACCCGGCTCGTTCCAGGTCAGGGTCCGATTGCGAATCGCTTCGTCGATCTCCTCCCTCGTCGCACCCGTGGGAAGATCGTCTCGCGCCAGCGTTGAGGGATAGGTTCCGTAAAGGACCGCCGCCGCCACACGTTCGGGATACGTGGCGGCGAACAGGATGCTCATCATCCCACCCTCCGAGACCCCGATGATCGCAGCACGCTCCGAGCCGACCGCGTCCATGACCGCGCGAACGTCGTCCATCCGCGTCTCCAGGTCAGGCAGGTCGGACACCCGGTCGGAGAGCCCGGTGCCCCGCTTGTCGAACAGGATCAGTCGGCAGAACGACGCCATACGCTCGTAGAACTCGCGCGGGGGTCCGTCCCAGGCGAGCTCGAGCGTAGAGATCACCCAGCCGGCGATAAAGACGACGTCGAACGGCCCTTCGCCGACGACCGAGTAGGCGATGTTGACGTCCCCGCTCTGCGCGTAGCGAACCTCGGGCAATTCCACGCCACAGTGTCGACTGGGCCAGGTGCGTTCGCAAGTGGCGGCCTAGACTTCGTCGCAATGACGCAGCAGCGCGTGATCGGGCTCGACGCGCGCGGCGTCGCACCCGACGCCCCCGCAAGGCGAGAGGTCAAAGGGTCGACGACGATCGTCGAGCTGCTGCGCATGTATCCCGGCGGCGAGGCGGCCCGGCTGATGTCGGAGTTGTCGCTTCCCTGCGCCCACTGCGGTGGCGCATTTCACGAGCCGCTGACGTTGGCGGCCAAGCGGCACCGACGCGATCCGCGAGCTATGCTGGAGGCCTTTCGGGCGCTGGAGACCGGTGGGCCGAACCTGGAGCAGGTCGACGCCGCGAAACGCCGGGTCGCCCAAAGCTGAACCCGCGTTAGCTTGACGTTACCGCCGTCCTGTCCTATGTCGAGAGACAGGAAGGAGCGGAGATGGAGACTCAGACATTCACCGAGCTGGCCCAGCGGGCGGGCGACGGGATCGTCGTCTCGCTGATGTGGAGCCGTGCGGATAACGCGCTCAGAGTCTCGATCGCCAATACGCAGACGGGAGAGGAGTTCGAGCTCGACGCGCATCCCGACAACGCGCTCGACATCTACTACCACCCGTATGCGTATGCGGCCCACCGCGGGCTGGACTACGGCGCCTGGACGGCGGTGCCGCCGGCAGGCGACGAGGCCTTGGCCGCGTAGGCCTCCATCCCGAGCTCACGGTACGTAGTCACGGCCGCGTCGATCAGCGCGTGGGCGCGCTTGGCGTCGGCGGCATCGCCGCGGGCGAGCAGCATACGCGCATAGTCAGCCTGCGTGTGGGCAAGCCACGGGCGAAGGCCCATTCGCTCGTTCGCAACGAGCGCACCGTCGAAGTGCCGCGCTGCTTCGCTCCAACGCTTCAGCGTCGTCGCCAGCAGTCCGAGGTAGCGGGACACCGACCCGCGGATGCCCTCGGGATGATCGGCGGCGTTGAAGTCGGCCCAGGGCTCGAGCAGCTTGTAGACCACCGACGCGGCGCCCACGTCATCGACGAGCGCACACGTCTCGGCGAGCAGGCTCATCCCGTAGAGCCGCTCCATGTCGCGCGGAAGGACCGAGCAGTTGTCGCGCGCAAGCTCCGCGAGCGCCTGCTTGGCCGGCTCCGAGTGTCCCAGCACGGCGTCGAGGTACGCCGACGAGCAGCGGAAGACGGGCCGAGCTGGGTACTCGTCGACCAGCGAGCGGACCGCCGGAGCGATCTCCTCGAGGCCGCCGCGAAAGTCGCAGAGCGTCAGCTGCTGGAGCCGGTTGACCGCAATCGCCATCTCGGGCTGAGCCCGCTCCCCAAGCTCGAAGGCCGTGACGATCCATTCCTCGGCGGCAGCGAGCTCGCCTGCCGCCAGCGCGAACATGGCGCGCGCGGCCGAAACCTGCCACTGCTGAACCGGCGCACGAACGAGATGGCTCATCGACTCCATTTCGGCCACTGCCCCGCTTGTGTCGCCGGTCATCACCTGGACGATGATCCGGTGCCAGTGCCCCTGGACGACGCGCTCCGGATTGCCGATCCGGTGGCCGAGGTCGCGAAGCTCGGTTCCGAGCGCGAGGCACTCGGCAAGCGTGCCCTCGGCCATGATCGCCGCCGTGCGGCCGTCGAGCGCGTAGGCAAGCGCAATTGGATCCTGCGCACGCCGCGCAAGCTCGACCGCCTCCGCGCTGAGGTGATCACGGCGCTCGGGGGAAGGCTCGTCGCGAAGTGCACCCGCGAGCCTGGCGAGCAAACGGACCCGGAGTTGTACTTCTTCGTCGGCCAGCGCGGCCAGACCTTCTTCGAGCAGTGGCACGAGCCGATCGTCGCTCCCGGCGCGGGCGTACATGATCTGCCCTCCGTACCCCACCGCGGCGCGTGCAAGTTCGTGCGGCAGGCGGAGGCGCCGCGCAATGTCCGCAGCCTCGAGGAACGCCTTCTTTGAAGCTGGCCGGTTCCCGGCTCCCTCGGCGTCACCGAGGGAGAGCAAGAGCTCGCAGCATAGGCGCTGGTCGTAGCCCGCCGTCCGCTCGGCGACGGTAAGCGCTGTGTCGTACAGGCGAGCCGCCTCCTCGTACGCGAGCTGGGCCAGTGCTCGGTCACCGGCGCGCCGCGCGTACTCGAGCGCCCGTTCCGGCGGGGCGGCCGGCACGGCGAGCGCAAAGTGGTGGGCGAGCTCTGCGAGATGCGGATCCGGATTCCCGGCGTAGAGCTCCTCCAGCACCTCTCCGACCCGCCGGTGGAGACGAGCCCGGTGCGTGGACGGGATCTCCTCGTAGAGGGTGTCCCGCGTTAGCGCGTGCCAGAAGCGCAGGCGCCCGAACGATCCCGGGACCTCCTCGACGACGCGGGCCGTGATCGCCTCGTCGAGCACGCTGAGGAGCCTGTCGATGCCGGTGTAGTCCGCGACCCGCTCGAGCGCGACCAGCCCGAACTCTCGTCCGAGAACGGACGCGAGAGACAGCACGCGCCTGCATTCGTCGGACAGTCTGCGCAGCCGGCGCCCGATCGCCTCGCGCACCGTCTCCGGAATCGGGATGTCTCCCGGTCCGTCCGGCCCGAGACGCCCCTCGGCAGCAAGCAGGCGGACGATCTCCGAGACGAAGAGCGGATTGCCCTCGGTGTCCGCATGGAGCTCCATGACGAGCTGTTTCGGCGGCTCCGTCTCAGCCATGACCTCGGCGAGCCGACCCACTTCCTGCTCGCTGAGGCCCGAGAGGTGAATTCGGTGCGTACCCTGCTCGCGCCCGAGGTCCGCCAGCGTCGACTCGAGCGGGTCCGCGAGGTTCGGGTCGACGTCGCGGAACGTCCCCACGATAAGGATCCGGCTGCCGCCGAGCACCGACGCGACGTACCTCAGCAGGAGCAGCGACGGCTCGTCGGCCGCGTGCAGATCGTCGAGGACGAGGACCAGCGGCCGGTCGCTCGCTGCCGCCCGGAGAAACGATGCGGTCGAGTCGAAGAGGCGAAACCGGGCAGCCTCGGACTCGGTCGGGTCCGCGTCCGGGAGTCCCGGGAACAGCTCGCGAAGCTCGGGAACGATCTGCGCCACCTCGGCGGCGCCGCCGCCGACCTGGCGGCGCACGGCGCCCGGCTCGGTTCCCCGCACATAGGTCCGGAACGACTGCGTCCACGGCCAGTACGCAGGAGCGCCGCCGGCCTCCCAGCAACGGCCGACGAGGACTATGGCGCCACGCGCGGCGGCGCGGGTAGCCAATTCGTCGGCAAGCCGGCTCTTTCCGATCCCCGGCTCTCCCTGGACGAGGAAGAGCCGGCCGTGCCCGGCGAACGCGTCGTCGAGCCCCGCCGACAGCTCTGCGAGCTCAGGCTCGCGGCCGACGAACCCGGCGCCGGTGTGCCAGACCATGCTCGGCGCTTCCGGCTCGCTGCCGAGCTCGAGCACCGGATCCTGGTTGAGGATCGTCCGGTGGAGCTCGCGCAGCTCGCGCCCCGGTTCGATGCCAAGCTCCTCGACGAGCGCCCGTCGCGCTTCCTGGTACACGTCCAGCGCCTCCGCCTGTCGACCGTTCCGGTAGAGGGCGAGCATCAGCAGGGCTCGGAGTCGTTCCCTGAGCGGGTGTTCGGCAACGAGAGACTCCAGCTCCGGGATGAGCTCCGCCTGCCGGCCGAGGGCTAGGTCGGCCCCAATGCGCTCCTCGAGCACAGCGACACGGCGCTCTTCGAGGCGGCCGATCTCGGACAACGCGAAACGACGGTCTGCGAACTCCGCCAGCGGCGGACCACGCCACAGCTCGAACGCCTCGGCCAGCCGCAGACGACCTCCCTCGTCGACGAGGCGCTCGAAAACGTCGACGTCGAGCTCGCCCGGCTCCACGTGGATGGCGTAGCCCGGTGCCTTCGTCACGATGCGGTCTCGACCGAGTCGCTTCCTGAGGTTCGAGATGTAGACCTGGAGCGCCTTCTCGGCGCTGTCCGGAGGGTGATCCTCCCACAGTGCCTCGATCAGCCGGTCACGCGAGACGACCCTGTTTGCGTCGAGCAGGAGCACGGCGAGGAGTACACGTTGCTTCTGCCCGCCGAGCTCGACTAGGCGGTCGTTCTCGACGACCTCGAGCGGACCGAGGATCCGGAACTCCATCGTCAGCCCTGCTCGATCGCGTCGAGACGCGAACGGGCAAATTCCGCCGAGAGGACGTTCCCCTTTTGCTCATAAAGTCGCAGCGCCTCCTCGACATGCGACAAAGCTTCCTGTTGCCGCCCCGCCAGCAGGCGCAGGTCGGCGAGGTTCATCAGCGCATCCCCATGAGAGTCGAGGAAGTCGCTCTCCGACGCGAACGCGACTGCCTCGAGCGCGAGCTCCTCTGCCAGCTCGAGTTCTCCTCTTTGCGCGAAGACTTGCGAGCGGGTGGTCCGCCACAGGATGTGCGAGTGGATGTCGTTCGGCCGCGCCGCCTCCTCGCTCTCACGCGTAAGCCGCTCGGCTTCGTCGTAGCGCCCCTGGGCGCACACGGCCCGCGCCAGCAGCCCGCAAACCGATGAGAAGTGGCTCTTCTCGCCAAGCCTGCCGAGCGCCTCGTAACCGGGCCGCAACTCCTGCTCCGCGGCGAAGGGATCCAAGCGGAACACGACCAGTCCGAAATTGATCGCGAAGAGCCAGATCGAATCACCGAACTCCCTCACACCACGCCGCCACCTCTTCAGGAGCTCGTGTGCTTCCTCCAGCCGTCCCTGCATTGCCAGCGCATTGCCGAGCACCGAGAGCACGGTCGGCTCGAGAATTGGATCGCCCTGTGTCTCCTCGAGCAACGCTTTACAGCGGTCGGACGCTTCCGGCGCCGGCGTCGGCCCGAGCATCAGCGCAACGCACAGCCACTCGACGATCTCCCGTTTCTCGAGCTGATCGCCGGCGAGACGGGCGTGCTCGAGCGCCTCCGCCGACGCCTCTGCGCAGGGACCCGCCTTGCGCTCGAGGTAGTGCGCCTGGGCAGCGAGACGCCAGGCGCGGGCAAGACCGAGCTCGTCGCCCAGCTCCTCGAAGACAGCGGTCGCCCCTGCCGCCACGTCATGGAGCTCGCCGGCCTCGACGTCCGGCCGCGTGAACAGGCGGAGGAAGCCGAGTTGCACCTGCGCGTGCGCCTCGAGTCGGCGATCGTTGGCCGCCGCCGCCGTAGCAACCGCGTCCGCGAGAACGCCCTCGGCCCAGCTCAGGTCTCCGCTCAAGCCCTGGACGACCCGGACGTTGGGGACGAGATCAACCCGCGCCGGGTCGTCCTTCGGCATCAGCGCCACCGCGCGCGACATCAGGCTCACCGCAGCCTGCGCATCTCGACGGACGAATGCACGGCTGCCGGCAGCGCCGAGTCGTGCTGCCGCTTCGCGGGCAAGCGCCGTCGTCGTATCGTCGAGTACGCCCAGCTCGGACCGGTACCGAAAGGCCTGCTCGAGGTGATAGCCGATGATCTCCTCGTACCCGGTGGTCCGGTCGCCGGCCTTCTGCTCGAGCCAGCGGGCAAAGGCCTCGTGCAACTCGGTGCGGATCGCCTTCGGGATCGACTCGTAGGCAGCGTCTCGGATCATCAGATGTCGGAAGCGGAAGCCGCGCTCGGACGCAAAGTCGGCCCGCTGCGGACGAACGAGCTCCTTGCGGACGAGCTCCTCGAGATGAGCCGCGACTGTCGGCCGCACAGCGGCCGGAGCGAGCGCGGCAACCGAGCCTTCGTGGAAGACCTTTCCTTCGACTGCGGCCCGCTCGATCACGGTCCGCTCGTCGGCGCTGAGCTGGTCGAGCCGCGCCGCGAGGAGAGCCTGAATCGTCGGGGGCACCGGCGCGGACGCCAGTGCGGTGGTCGAGGACCACTGCCCGTTCACGCGGACGAGCACGCCGTCGTCAATCAACATCGAGAGCATCTCCTCGACGAAGAAGGGATTGCCCTCGGCTGCCTCCGCAATCCGTCCGGCAACCTCCTCCGCGAGATCCGGGCCGCCGACGAGGTTCTCGATTAGAACCGCACACTCTGCGTCGGAAAGCGGCTCGAGAAGGACCGAGGTCGCGTTCACCTTCCCGCCGCCCCAGCCGCGCCGGAGATCGAGCAACTCCGGCCGAGCCAAGCAGACCAGTAGGACCGGCGAGTCGCGCAGCGACTCGGCGAGATGCTCGACCAAATCGAGGAAGGTCGTCTCGGCCCAGTGGATGTCGTCGAAGACGAGGACGAGGGGCCGATCTCGCGCGAGAGCCTCGAACAGCATTCGAGTCGCCGTGAAGCCGTCCCCGCCGCCAGGAACACTGGGCGCGTCGCCGAAGCCGACGAGGCCGGCGACATGCAGAGCCGCCAGTTCCGCCTCGGCTCCGCCTCCAAGCACGAGACTGAGCCTCTGACGCACAGTTTCCGCCGAATCGCCCTCGCCGAGGCCCACCGCCTCTTTCAGCGTCTCCAACAGCGGCCAAAAAGTGATTCCCTCGCCGTAGGGGAGGCATCGTCCGCGGACGACGAGCGCCTGTCCCCCGACGTCGGCGAGGAACTCCTGCAC